>JAEETR010000155.1 GCA_016286595.1 Oscillospiraceae bacterium
CATCGACAACGACCACAAGACCAGCTGAAACACGCAAAAAACGCCCGGACGAGCCGTCCGGGCGTTTTTTTATTTGATTTTCAGCTTATTTGCACAGCTCGGCGGTGTCCATGGCGATCATCAGTTCCTCGTTGGTGGGGATGACGAACACCTTCACCTTGGAGTCGGCGGCGGAGATGAGCCGCTCGTCGCCCCGCTTGGCGTTGAGCTCGGGATCGATCTTCACGCCCATGTACTCCAGACCGCCCAGGATGCGGCCGCGGAGCTCGCCATTGTTCTCGCCGATGCCGGCGGTCATGACGATGGCGTCAACTCCGCCCATGGCGGCGGCGTAAGCGCCCACGTACTTGGTGACCTCGTAGCAGAACTTCTCAAGGGCCAGAGCGGCGCGCTCGTTGCCGTCCTTCGCGGCGGCGTCAAGGTCGCGGAAGTCGGAGGACACGCCGGAGATACCCAGCACGCCGGACTTCTTGTTGAGAATGTTCAGCATCTCGCCGATGTTCATGTTGTAGATGCCCATCAGGTACTCGATGATGGTGGGGTCGATGTCGCCGGAGCGGGTGCCCATGGGGAAGCCGGCAAGGGGCCCCAGACCCATGGAGGTGTCCACCACCTTGCCGTCCTTGATGGCGGCCAGGGAAGAGCCGTTGCCAAGATGGCAGGAGATTATCTTCGTGCCCTCGGGATTGTTCTCGCGGCCCAGCAGCTTCAGGGTGCGGCCGGCGATGTAACGGTGAGAGGTGCCGTGGAAGCCGTAACGGCGAACGCCGTCCTTCTCGTAGTACTCATAGGGGATGGCGTAGATGTAGGCCTTGGGGGGCATGGTCATGTGGAAGGCGGTGTCGAAAACGGCCACCTGCTTCTTGTCGGGCATGACCTGACGGCAGGCCCGGATGCCCATGAGGTTGGCGGGGTTGTGGAGAGGACCGAAGGGGATGCAGCGCTCGATGGCGGCGATGCAGGCGTCGTCGATTATGCAGCTTTCGGTGAACTCCGCGCCGCCGTGGAGGACACGGTGGCCCACGGCGTCGATCTCGTCAACGGACTTTATCACGCCGTATTCGGGGCTTACCATGATGTCCAGCACCGCGATTATGGCCTCGTTGTGGGTGGGCATGGGGATGTCCGCCTCGTAGTTGGGCTTGCCGGGGACCCGATGGGTGAGCTTTCCGTCGATGCCGATGCGCTCGCACAGACCCTTGGCGAAGACCTCGCCGGAGTCGGAATCCATGAACTGGTACTTTACGGAGGAGCTGCCGGCGTTGATGATGAGTATTTTCATATAAAAATCCTTCCTTGAATATATTTCACGTGCAGTGTAATATTAACAACGGAGATATTTTAACTCATTTTTCCCGATATCTCAACTGTTTTTGTAAAGTCCGGAGGGTATTTGCGTGAAGGTCTGCGGCATAATCTGCGAGTATAACCCCCTTCATCTGGGCCATCAGGCTCTTATGACGGCCGTAAGGGACAGATTCGGGCCGGAAACGGCCGTGATCTGCGCCATGAGCGGCAATTTCGTACAGCGGGGCGAGCCCGCCGCGGTGTCCAAATGGGCACGGGCGGAGGCCGCCGTAAGGTGCGGCGCCGACCTGGTGCTGGAGCTGCCGTCGCCCTTTGCCGTGTCCTCGGCGGAGCGGTTCGCCCGGGGCGGCGTCGCGCTGCTGGCTGCAACAGGCGTTCCCATGACGCTGTGCTTCGGCAGCGAGTGCGGCGACGGGGAGAAGCTGCGCCGCGTCGCTCAGACCATGTCGTCCGACGCCGCCGCGGGATTCATATCCCGGGGCCTTAAAAAGGGCGTGAGCTACGCCGCCGCCATGCAGTCCGCCGCGGACGCAATGCTGGGGGAGGACGCCGCCGTGCTGAGAAATCCCAACGACCTGCTGGCCGTGGAGTACGCCAAGGCCGTCGCCGCCGGCGGTCTTGACATGGAGCTTGCCGCGTTCCCCCGGGTGGGTCCCGCCCACGACGGGGACGCCGGTGACGGTTACGCCTCCGCCTCCTACATCCGCGGGGCGCTGGCAGCGGGGGAGGACGTGTCCGCTTACGTGCCGGAGCAGGCCATGGAGATTTACCGCAGAGAGATGGCCGCGGGCAGGATGCCGGTTGACATAACGCGTTTAGAGACGGCCATGCTGTACCGTCTGCGCACTATGACGGCGGAGGATTACGCCGCCCTGCCCGACGCCTCCGAGGGCCTTGACGCCCGTTTTGAGAAGTTCGGAAGGCGGGAGAGCACCGTGGAAGGCGTTATAGACGCGGTGAAGACGAAGCGCTACGCCCGTTCCCGTCTGCGCCGAATGGCGCTGTGCGCGCTGCTGGGCATCACCGCCGACATGCAGGAGGGCGGGCCGAAATACCTGAGAGTGCTTGCCTTCAATTCCCGGGGGCAGTCCGTGCTGCGGCGCATGCGGCTGACGGCGTCTCTGCCGGTGATAACGAAGCCCGCCGCGGCAAAGCTTCTGCCCGGCGAGGCCGGTGCCGCGTTCAAGGCGGAGACGGGGATGGACGATATCTACGCCCTCGCCTGCCCGGAGCCGTCACAGCGGGGCGGCGGCCGGAGCTGGACGCAGGGGCCTGCGATAATCGAATAAAAAAAGCGGAGATTTCAATAGAAATCTCCGCTTTTTGCCGCTCGTTTATTCGTAGGTGACCATTATTGCGCCGTCCTGATACATTATGGTCACGGAGCGCAGAGTGCTGCCCCGTACCTGGCTGGCGCCGTACATCAGCGCGCCGTACAGGTCAAGCTCGTGGGGATCAATGGTGAAGCCGGCGTCCTTTGCCCGCTGCACCATATCATTGTAGTCGTCCCTCGTGCGGTCCATCAGGTTAAGTATCTGGGTGCCGTTCTCCTCGATGGTGAAGTCGCCCTCCCTGAGACCGTCGGGCAGCAGGAAATCAAGCTCCTCCGGCAGATCCGACGTATCGGGCATGCCGCCATCGGCGCTCTCTCCCTCCCCGGAGAACTGGCCGGCGTCGAACTCAACGTCCGCCTTCTCGTCCGGGCCGGGGACCCAGTCGCCGGGATCGTAGTCCTGCCACTGACCCAGGTCAGCCACGTAGTCGGCGCTGAACTCTTCGTCGTAATGGGGCGGGGCGTCCTCGTCCCACTCAAAGCCGCTGTCGCACTGGTCGAGGACGGCGCTGTCGTAGTCCTCCGGGTGCTGGAGCATGTCCCATATCTCCTCGGCGGTGTAGCAGGAGAGGTCGGGCAGACCGTAGTCGTTGAGTTCGCCGGGATATTCCTCTTCAGCTTCGTCGGCAGGCTCGCCCGCGTCGGGGGTCTGTACCGGTTCCGGCGCGGCGTCGGCAGGGGACGGGGGAGCGGGCACGGTATCGGCGGGCTGTGCCGCCTCTGACCCCGGCGCCTCGGGAAGGGTCTCATCCGGCTTGTCGGCCGATTTGCAGGCGCAGAGAGCCAGGAGCATAAGTGCGGTCATAAGAACCGCGGTGATCTTTTTCACGCTCAATCCCCCCATCCGTATTTGACGTCTATGCGGCCGCTTTGCAGATCGCGGAACAGATCGGTGTTCGTTATCAGCGTACCGCCGCCGTTGTACTGGCTGTTGTCGTACTTTTTATATACGTGAGGGGCTTTGACCTCTATCCACGACGCCATATCGCTGGTGTACACGTCGATGCGGGGACTCAGACCGTCCACCATCTCGCCCATCAGGTATACGGTGGTGGCCATCTGTCCTTCCGTATAGGGGAAACTGTAACGGCCCTTCTCGTCGATGTTGGGCATGACGCCCTGTGGCACGATCCAGATGGGGTGCATCATCCAGAACTCGTGCTTCTCCTGGAACTGCTGGTCGAGGTAGATGGTATCCATGATGTCGCCGTCGGACACGTTCTGCGTATCAGCCTTTATGAAGACCATCAGCTTTTTGCACATGAAGTGCTTTTCAAGGATGGAACTCTCTCTCCTGCAGTCGTAGAAGCTCTCCCAGGGACACGTTTTGTGTATCTCCGGCAGTATGGGCAGATTGTTCACCACGTCCCACAGGAAGCGGCTGTCGAACTTCGTCATGTCGTGGGTGATGTCGATGAACATGGGGCCGCTGTACCAACCGGTGTAGTCGTCGGTCTTATCCTCTTTTTTCAGGTCACAGCGGAAGGACCATTTCTGCATCACCGGCGCGCCGAAGAGGATGCGCTCCTCGGAGACCCTGCCGTTGGAGGTCAAAGTCCAGCTGGTATCGTCGTGTCTGTCGGCCTCCTCCTGGAGCCGCTGGTTGCACAGCTTGTAGAAAAGGTCGAGGATGGCGGCGCTCTCGATGGCCTGCTGTTCCTTTTCCCTGTTGGACAGCCATTTGTACGCCTCCTGGGCCGCGGGCTTTGCGCAGTTGGCAAGACCGCTCAGCACGAAAGAGCCCACTCTGCCCAGCGCCGCCGCTCCCGCGTATATGTCCACGCCCGTGGAGATTATCTCGTCCTGCACCTTGCCGAGGATGTAGTCGGTGCCGGAGAGCTTGCCGTTCCTCATCTGGACGGCGGCCACGGCATCCCCCAGACCCACGAACTGGCCTATCATCTCGATCCAGAAATCGACCTTGAAGGCGGGGTCCAGCTCCGCGGCCTGCTGTATCCTCACGTTGTGTACGGTGACGGCCGCTTCGTTGAGCCCCAGCTCAAGCATAGCCTGCCGGATGAGCTTGTCGGTGGTCTGATCGTCCAGCCTGTAACCCTTGCGCAGCGTGCCGCGGAAGGTCTGACTGCCCAGCTCGAAGCTGACCTTGACCAGCTTGCGGGTGTCCTGCTTTATGCGGCCGTAGTCGACGCACTTCATGCGGCCGGTGCCGTTCAGATAGTCCTGAAAGCTGCTGTACGCCAGCGCCGGCAGCGCCAGCGAGAAGAGCATCGCCAGCGCCAGGAAAAGGCAGATCGTCCGTTTCTTCATCCCAGTGCTCCTTTACATATCCGTCCCGCCGGTCAGCAGGATATCCGTGATCCTCTTCGACGCGAAGCCGTCGCCGTAGGGATTCCGGGCCTGACTCATGGCGAAGTACTCGTCCTCGTCGGTGAGGAGGAGTTTGAACTGTTCGTATATGTTGTCCGCGTCGGTGCCCACCACCTTCAGCGTCCCGGCGGCCACGCCCTCGGGCCGCTCCGTCACGTCCCGCAGCACAAGCACGGGCTTGCCCAGGGAGGGAGCCTCCTCCTGAATGCCGCCGGAGTCGGTGAGTATCATGTAGGCCCGGGCCAGGAAATTGTGGAAATCCAAAGCGTCCATGGGGGCCGTCAGCTTTATGCGGTCGCAGTCGCCGAAGACCTTTTCGGCGGCGGACTTGACGATGGGGTTGAGATGCACGGGGTATATGACTTTTATGTCCTCGAACTCATCCACCACCCGGCGGATGCCGGTGAATATGGACTCGAGACTGTCCCAGTTCTCACGGCGGTGGGCGGTCATCACCACCAGGCGGGAGTCCTCCGCCCATTCAAGGTCCGGATGGGTGTAATCGGTGCGCACGGTGGTCTTGAGGGCGTCGATATCCGTGTTGCCGGTGACGAAGATGCGTCCGGCGTCCTTGCCCTCCCGCAGGAGATTGTCCCGGCTCACGGCAGTTGGGGCGAAGAGCCAGCGGCAGAAGATATCCACGCACTGGCGGTTGAACTCCTCGGGGAATGGCGCGGCCAGGTCCCAGGTGCGAAGACCCGCCTCCACGTGTCCCACGGGTATCCCGGCATAGAAGCAGGCAAGACCCGCGGCAAAGGCGGTTGTGGTGTCGCCGTGGACCAGCACGACGTCGGGGCTTTCCTTATCCAGCACGTCTTTCATGCCCATGAGCACCCTCGCCGTCACGTCGTAAAGGGTCTGTCCGGGGCTCATTATGTCCAGATTGTAGTCCGGCGTCACGCCGAACACGTCCAGCACCTGCTGGAGCATCTCCCTGTGCTGCCCGGTGACGCACACCACGGTTTTCGCCTCGGGCCGGGATCTCAGCTCGTTCACCAACGGACACATCTTTATGGCCTCGGGCCTTGTGCCGAAGACCAGCATTATTTTTTTCATAATCCCTCCTTGCCGCCATGGAGCGGCGGGAACGGTATGGATAATATAATCATAACACAGCGGGGGATTTCTTACAAGAAAAACGGCGGGATCGATTTCCGATCCCGCCGTTTTACAGTATTGCCGAAACTATCCACAGCACCGCCGTCACCGCAGCGCCCGCCAGCGCGAAGAAGGCGGGGGGCAGGGAGGTCATCCGCCGCCGACCCGGCCGATGCTCCCTGATGTACGCGTCGGCGGCCTCCTGGGCCTGCCGGAGTATCTCCCCGCCGGTAACGCCGCTTCCGGCGGCGTCCTCCTTCACGATGAAAATGGCCTCTTCAAAAAGCCGGGGATCCGGGGATTTTATGACTATCACGCGGCGGGCGGTGCCTTTGACCATGGGTGTCACCTCATTCCTTTTGCTTCCAGTCTGCCCGTAATCTGCCCGGGTTATACGGCGGCGGCGGTTTTTCTCTCCCCGGCGGCTATCACCACCGCCGTCATGTCGTCGCCGCAGCCTCCCCGCTCCACCGCGGAGCGAAGGATGGCCCTGGAAAGCTCCTTCGGGTCGTCGCCGGAATATGAGGCTATGAGTCCCGTGAGCCACTTGTCGTCGCCGCCGGGGATGACCCCGTCGGTGACCAGCACGGCCAGGTCACCGGGCGCCAGCTTCGTGGAGGAGGCACCGCTGCCGTTTCTGCCCAGCAGAAGACCTGCCGAGAACGACGCGGAGCCGAAACGGCGCACGGCGCCGCCGTGTTTGACGTAGGAGGGAGCCGCGCCGTACTTGAACACCCGGGCCTCTCCGGTGAACAGGTCTACGCACATCAGGTCCACGGTGGACGCGTCGGTGTCGCCCTCGTTTTTCAGCAGCATCACGTCACCCAGCATGCGAAGGGACAATTCCGGACTTACCCCGGCGCGAAGCAGTTTCTGCATGATACCGGCCGCCGCGGCGCTTGCCCGGGCGGCGCCCTCGCCGGAGCCCATGCCGTCGCACAGCAGAAGATACAAAAGCCCCTCGTCGGTGCGGAAGAACACCCCCTTGTCTCCGCTCACGCTCTGCCCCTGCCGCTTTACGCAGGCCGAGCCCACCACCGCGCACATAGGCTCCGTCTCCAGCAGCACGAGAAGCTCGGGCGACGTGCGGGAGGCAGAGGCGTAAAGCGAGGTGCCGGTCACGGCGGCAAGACGGTCCAGATACTCTCTGTCCGCCGTCAGCATATGCAGCTGCGGGGAGGTTATCTCCACCCGCAGGCGGCTGCCCCTGACCCGGAACACCGCCGCCGAAGCGCTTATTCCCAGACCCCGCAGGTACTTCTGTACGCGCCTTTCAAGGCCCGGCTCCACCGTTATGCCGCCGCCCAGCTCCTCGCCCAGCTCCTTCAGAACGGCCGCGACGTCGCCGTACTGACTGCAGGCCGCTGCCCGGTTGTCGCTTATGTGGCGGCGGAACTGCCTGCGGGTAATGAACAGCCGCAGCTCGCCGTTGACGGCGGTCAGCAGCTCCGGGAACCGGATGCACGCGTCGATGAACCGGGCGGGGAAGTCGGAGGTCAGGGCCTCGCCCCTGTCAAGAAGCCTGCCGGAAAGGTTGTTCATTATATCGTAGCTGTCGTTATAGTCCCTCTGCCAGCATATCCCCGCCCGGGGGCACTTCCGGCATACCGCCTCCACGGCCCGGTCAAAGACCACGGACACGTTCTCCCCGGTGTCGCCCTCCCGTGCGGAACGAAGCACCCCGTACAGCTCCCGGAAGGCCTCCGCCGTCAGTTCGACCTTCTCCCGCGCGTACTCCCTGGCCTTGAAAAAGCCGTAGCCCGTGGCGGCGGAGGGGAAGAACACGCCCAGCTTCGCCACCGTGCCGGACGGCAGCACCATGACCGTAACGGACGCGACAAAGGTTTCGTAGAGGGCCGACAGCCCCGGCCCGTACGCCCAGACCCACACCGCGCCGAGGGCGTCGGCGGCGATGAAGGCCAGAAGAAAAAGAAGACGACTGCTCCTTGAAAAAACGCCGGAGATAACGGCGGCCAGAGGATAGATCACGCAGAAAAACGGCGCCGTCCCGGCGGCCAGGTCCATGGCCGCACCCATCATGAAGCCCGCCGCGGCGCCCCGTCCCGGGCCGCCCAGAAGAGCGCAGAGCATGACCGCCGCCGCGGCGAGGCACCGGCCCGCGGACACCACGCCGAAAAGCGTAATATCCGACGCGCTCAGCAGCACGGACGTCAGCAGTATCAGCGCCGAGGATATGCGTATCGACCGTCCCTCCCCGGAGCCGTCGCCCCGGGGATCCAGGGCAGTGCCGTAAAAATAAGCCATTCCGCCGCACAGGAACGTCTCCGTCAGGCAGAACATCAGCGCTTCCGGCTGCCATCCGCCGGCGGCGGCGTACACAAAGCCGACGGCTCCCGCCGCGGCACATGTCACCGCCGGGACGAAAAGGGGCTTGTCCGCCGGAGATGAGCCCTCCATTATCCACACAGCGGAGCGGATGAGGATGATTACGGATATGTACTTCAGCGCACCGGTCAGCCCCAGAAGCGAGACGTACCCCGCCCCGGCCCCTATGGCCGTGACGGCTCCCGCCGTCCCCGGCAGCACGCAGGCGGCAAAGCCCACACCGAAGGGGGATATGGCACCCAGCAGCCGTCCCCTCGACAGAATAAAGGCCAGAGCGAAGCGCAGAGCGTACTCCGCCGCGGCCGTCAGGTCAAGACCCCGGCCCTTCTCCCTCGCTCCGGCGGCGATCCCCGGCGTATCCCTTCCCGTCACGACAATACCCTCTTTCCGGCTTGATTTCCCGTCATGGACGGGTCAGAAAGATTGTAATGCAGACGGGCTGAAAACCCCGTCGGAACGGGGCGACAGGTAAACATAATATTATCCGGATATGAAAAGCGCCGCGGGTTTTCCCGCGGCGCCGTGTGCCGGTATCGTATTGCGCCTGCCGCGGCGCCGTCAAGCCTCCACGTACCGGGCGGCCTGGGTGGAGAACAGCTCGTAGTAAGTGCCCTTCGCGTCCATCAGCTGCCGATGGCTGCCCTTTTCGGTGATCCTGCCGTTCTCCATCACCACGATGGTGTCTGCGATGGTGGAGCTGGAAAGCCGGTGGGAGATGAACACGCTGGTCTTGTCCTGCCGGAGCTCGCCGAAGCGGTTGAATATATCCTGCTCGGCGATGGCGTCAAGGGAGGCGGTGGGCTCGTCGAGGATGAGCACGTCGCTGTCGGAGTAGAAGGCCCGGGCGATGGCCAGCTTCTGCCACTGACCGATGCTCAGCTCCGCGCCCTTTGAGTCGAACACGCGCATAAGGGGCGTGTCGTAGCCCTGGGACATGCGGGAGATGAAGTCGTCTGCGCCGGAGTGACGGGCGGCGTCCTCCACCTCGTCAAGACCTGCGTCCCTGCTCAGGTCGCCGAACTCTATATTCTCCCGGGCGGTGACCGCGTACTTGCCGAAGTCCTGGAAGATGATGCCGAACATGGCGTACAGCTCCTTCGTGTCGTACTCCCGGATGTCGTGGCCGTCCAGCAGTATCTGCCCGCCGGTCACGTCGTAGAGCCTCGTCATCAGCTTTATGAGCGTGGTCTTGCCGGCGCCGTTGAGACCCACTATGCTCAGCGTCTCGCCGGGATGTACCGTCAGATTTATGCCTGTGAGCACGTCTTTGTCGGTGCCGGGATAGCGGAAGTACACGTCCCTGAACTCGATGGTGTGGCCCGCGCCGCGCGCAACGCGGCGGGGCTGGTCGAGGATGGGCACCACGGTGGACTTCTCATTGAGGAACGCTATGAGGTTGTCTATAAAGAGCGTTCCCTCGTAGATGGAGGCTACGGTGGCGATAAGGCTGCCCACTCCGTTGCCGATGGCGTCGATGGCGCCGGTGTAGAGGGAGAAGCTGCCCACCATCACGCTGCCGTCGTAGACGCCCCGGGCGATGTAGATGTATATGCCGCAGTAGACCGCGCCGGACAGCAGCGCCGCCGCCACGTTCCACAGGCATTCGCTGACCTTAAGGCGCCGCAGACCCTTGAAGTAATCGTTGAAGGTGTCGGAATACTTCTTTATCAGCTCGTCGCCCAGGGAGAACATCTTGACCTCTTTGGCCAGGTCCTTGTTGGTGAGAGTGGAGGAGTAGTACTCCATCTCCCGCCTGGCCCTGCTGCGGCGGAACATGTAGTCCACGTTCTTGCGGCGGTAAACGAAGCTGATCACCGCCGTGGGGATGGACACAAGGATTATAAGCCAGGGGGCCGCGGGGCTCACCGCGAAGAGCACGGCGATGTAGCTGACCATGCTTATCACGGTGCTGGCGGCGGTAAACGTGCTGGCCATTATCTGCACCGGGCGGCTGCCGGCCTCGCGGCTGGCGTTCTCAAGCCGGGCGTAGAACTCCGGTGAGTCGTATTTCATCAGGTCCGTGTCCCTGGCTTTGGCCATTATCTGCAGCTTCACGTGGTTGGCCACCAGCTCGCCTGAGATGGAGGTTATCATGGAGTATATCCGGGAGGCGGAGGACCGCAGCAGCATGTAGCCGAACTGCCAGACCAGCAGCACCGTTATCACGGAGAAGGCCAGCTCCGCCCCGGCGTACACCGCGGCCAGATTGTTCAGTATCCGCGCCCCGATGAGGGAACCGATGACCGGCGCCACGCCGTTGAACACGGACATGAACAGCATAACGAACAGAAGGGATCTCCTCGTGTCCCACACCAGCCGGAATATGTACAGCAGCCGTGAGAAGAAGTCTCTCGACAGCTCCCTTAAGTAGCGGGGCACGTCCCGGAGATTCGCGGGCTTCGGAGTCCTGTTGGCCTCCGCAGCCTCATTCATGCCCCGGGGCATTATATGCTCTCCCTGCCGCCGCGGCGATCGTCGTGGTGACCGGGCCCGCCCCGGCCGTCGTCGTCCCGGTGTCCGCCATGGCGGCGGCCGTTATCCTCGCCGTCCCGTTTGCAGGGCTCGCCGGGCTGCCTGTCCGGGCATTTGCGGCGGCAGCCGTCGGGAACGGGGCAGATCCGGGGCTCGTCGCAGGGATGCTCCCTGCGGCGGGGAGGACGCTCGACCATGGGCTCAAGACTGTCGCTGAGCTTTTTCAGGAGGGTGCGGAGGGTGTCCTGCTCCTCCGCCGTCAGGGCGGCGAACAGGTCCGGACCGTCACCCTGGACCTTCGCGGCCTCGCGGCCGGCGTCGGTGACGGTTATCACGGAGCGGCGGCGGTCGGCCTCGTCAGGACGGCGGACGATGAGTCCACGCTCCTCCATGCGGCCCAGCACCTCGCTGAGGGAGCCGGGGCGGACGCCGGCAGCCTCCAGCAGCTCGGACTGAGTGACGTTCTCGCGTTCGGCCAGCAGCCGCAGTATGCGGCCCTGACCGCGGTTGCCCGCGTCAATCATCCCCGCCAGACGGCCGCAGTGGCCCAGAAGGCCGGGAAGACTGTCTCTGTCAAAGGCCATGGGGTGACGGGGAGGATGGGACACAGGGCCCTCGCCGTGATGGAATTGTTCATTTCTGTCTCTTCTTTCAAAGTCATTGTCAAACTTTTTCAAATTTATATCATCCTTTCAAGTCGAAATACAAAATTAGTTAGGAACCTCACGATTGACAGTATACGACGTCTCTCAATAATTGTCAAGGGTCCTAACTAAAATTCTTATATAATTTTTTCCGGGTCTGAAATG
>JAEETR010000014.1 GCA_016286595.1 Oscillospiraceae bacterium
AGACGAGGCCCATGATGGAGCCGGCGTCAGGATTGGTGGCGATGATGAGTGCAACAGCCGCGACGACGAGAGCGATAAGACGTCCGTTCCAAAGGAGTTCTGGAGCGCTGGAGTCGTTCTTACGGATGATCGGCTTGTAGACGTCGTTCGTGAATGGGGAGGAAGGGGCGAGAAGCTGGCTGTCCGCCGTGCTCATGGCGGCGGCAAGTATGGCGGAAAGAAGCACGCCGCTTATCACGGCGGGGAATATCCTGCGCACGAGAACGATGAACACTATGGAACTGTCGCTGATCTCACCCATGAGATATCTGCCCACCACGGCGGAGGCCACGGAGAAGCCCAGAATGAGGAAGGTCCAGGTGATACCGATCTTCGCGGACTTCTTAAGCTCTCTGTCGGAGCGGATGGACATGAAGCGGATTATGATGTGGGGCATTCCGAAGTAGCCCAGACCCCAGCCGAGACCGGAAAGTACGTCCTTCCAGTTGGTGAAGAACTTCCAGTAGCCGTCGGGGAAGGCGGAGGCCGCGGCCTCGGCGCTGCCCATCTGGATGAGGGCCATTGCGAAGATGGGGGCGATCAGCAGGGCCGCCAGCATGAGAAGGCCCTGGAAGAAGTCGGTCCAGCATACGGCGGAGAACCCTCCGAGGAAGGTGTAGCTGATGATGATGACAGCCGCCAGATACATGGCGATCTTGGGATTCATGCCTATGACGGTGTTGAAGAGCGTACCGCAGGCCTTGATGCTGGAGGCCGCGTAAACCGTGTAGGCCACCAGGAAGATCACGGCGCAGATGATCTGCAGTGAACGGCTCTTTGATTTGAAGCGATTTACGAGATACTGGGGAATGGTTATGGAGTCGTTGGCCGCGATGGAGAAGCGGCGAAGAAGGGGAGCCTCGATTATCCAGCTCAGAGCGTAGCCGATGAAAAGACCGATGGCGATCCACGTCTGGCCCATACCGGCGGCGTAGATGGAGGCGGGCAGGCCCATGAGGACCCACGCGCTCATGTCAGACGCTCCCGCGGACAGAGCCGCGACCCAGGCGCCGATCTTTCTACCGCCCAGGAAGTAGTCCTTCTCACCGGCGTTTTTCGAGCGGGTGAAGAAGAATACGCCGATGCCGAGCATAAAGCAAAGGTAGACGACGAATACGATAAGTTCCGTTGTGTTCATGAACGTACCTCCGGTTTATCTTTAGTACTTTGCCGCGGTGCCGAGATAAATAATGAATGTATTATACAGTATCCCGTTCCCGGGTGCAAGCATAAAATCGGCAGAATCCGTGAATATCGAGCAAATTTCTCCGACAAAATCCACAAAAAAACCGGATATGGAGAATATAGATGCGAATACGCCGCATAGACGCGGTAAAACGGAAAAAGCGCCGCGCAGTAAACTGCGCGGCGCTCATACGATCGAGTTATTCCCCGTCGCTTTCGGGCGCGTCCTCGGAGGGGGGATCCTCCGGAGCGTCCGGTCCGTCCTGACCGGCGCCCATGGCGGCGTTCTCTGCGTCCCTGGCCTCCTGTATGGCCTGGGCGCGGATATCGTCCATGAGCTTATCCTCCTCGGTGGGTTCCGGCGTATCGCCGCCCTCAGGGGGCAGCTGGCCGTCGTGCTCGCAGAAGTAGGCGAACACATCGCCGTCCATGGTCTCGTTGGCAAGGAGGTATTCGGCGGTCTTTACGAGCAGCTCGCTGTGAGCGGTGAGGATCTCCTCACACCTGGCGGCGGCCTCGTCGAATATCTTCTTGACCTCCTCGTCAATGATGGCGGCGGTCTCCTCGGAATAGCTCTTGGTCTGGCCGAAGTCACGGCCGATGAATATGCTGTGGCCGCTGGAATCGAAGGAGATGGGGCCGAGACGCTCGCTCATGCCGTATACGGTGACCATCTGGCGGGCGATGGAGGTGGCCTGCTGAATGTCGCTGGAGGCGCCGGTGGAGATATCGTCCAGGAATATCTTCTCCGCCATCCTGCCGCCCAGCGCGGTGACGATGCGCTCGAACATCTCCGTACGGGAACGGAAGGATTTGTCCTCCTCCGGACGGTAGACCGTCATGCCCCCGGCCATGCCGTGGGGGATGATGGTTATCTGGTGCACCGGGTCAACGTTCTTGAGGTAGTATGCGCTGATGGCGTGACCGGACTCGTGGTACGCGGTGAGCCTGCGCTCCTTGTCGGTGACGACGCGGCTCTTCTTTTCGGGACCGGCGATCACCTTCATGGTGGCGTCCTCAATCTCACGCATGGTGATAAACAGCTTGTTGCGCCGTGCGGCAAGAAGCGCCGCCTCATTGAGGAGATTTTCCAGATCCGCGCCGGTGAAGCCGGCGGTGCTCTTGGCTATGTCGGCAAGATTTACGTCGTCGCCCAGGCTCTTTCCCCGGGCGTGGACCTTCAGTATCTGCTCTCTGCCCTTTATGTCGGGCACGCCCACGTATATCTGGCGGTCGAAGCGGCCGGGACGCAGCAGGGCGGTATCGAGAATATCGGAGCGGTTGGTGGCGGCCATGACTATGACGCCCTCGTTGGCGCTGAAGCCGTCCATCTCCACAAGCAGCGGGTTGAGCGTCTGCTCGCGCTCGTCGTGACCGCCGCCCAGGCCGGAGCCTCTCTGACGGCCGACGGCGTCGATCTCGTCAATGAAGATGATGGCGGGGGCGATCTTCTTGGCCTGCTCGAACAGGTCTCTCACGCGGCTGGCGCCCACGCCCACGTACAGCTCCACGAAGTCAGAGCCTGATATGGACAGGAACTGCACCCCCGCTTCGCCGGCCACGGCCTTGGCAAGGAGCGTCTTACCTGTTCCCGGAGGACCCACGAGAAGTATGCCCTTGGGTATCCTTGCGCCCAGATCTATATATTTCTTGGGGCTGCGCAGGAAGTCCACGACCTCCGCCAGCTCCTCCTTCTCCTCGTCGCATCCGGCCACGTCGGCAAAGGTCTTCTGCTCCTTCGACTCGCTGCCCAGACGGGTGCGGGCTCTGGAGAACTTGGTCACGCTGCCAGCGCCGCCGCCGGAGCGGTTCATCATCACGAACCACACTATAAGGAACACGATCATGATGATGAGATAGGGCAGGAGCGTTATCCACCACGGAGTCTCCCAGCCCGGATCGAGGTCGTACTCGGTGAGGACGCCGGAGTCGAACTGCTCGGTGATGAGGTCGCCCAGGTCGGCGTAGAATATGGACACGCTGTAAAGCTTGTGGGTAACGGTATCCGTGCCGTTGAGCTCGTTTCTCAGGGACAGATAGAGCGTGTCCTTTTCTATTACGAAGGATTCCACCTCCTCCTGCTGGAAGAGGCGGCGCACCTCGGAGTAGTCAACCTCCGCGTTGCGGACCTGCTGATGGGTCAGCAGATACACCGTCGCAATAAGAATAATAAACACAAGGATATAAAACCCTATGTCCCGCTTCCTGTTGGGTTTACCGTTCAATCGCGTTCACTTCTTTCTTGGTGGGTATATGGCCGTCGTCAGCTGTAAAGCTCCGGCCTGAGGATGCCTATGTAAGGCAGGTTGCGGTATTTCTCCGCGAAGTCCAGCCCGTAGCCAACGATGAAGCCGTCGGGGCAGGTGAGCCCCACGTAGTCGGCGTAAACGTTGGAACGGCGCCGGGCGGGTTTGTCGAGCAGAGTGCATATTTTCAGAGAACTGGGCCTGCGCCCCTCCAGGTACTGCTTGAGGTATGAAAGCGTCACGCCGGAGTCCAGGATGTCCTCGACGATGATCACGTCTCTTTCGAAAATATCCTGATTGAGGTCCTTTGTGATCCTTACGGCGCCGGTGGTGGAGGTGCCGTTGCCGTAGGAGGACACGGCCATGAAGTCCACGTCGCAGTAAAGCTCTATCCTGCGGGCAAGATCGGCCATGAATACGAAGGAGCCCTTGAGGATGCCCACCAGCAGGGGCTTCTTACCCGCGTAATCCCGGGTTATTTCGGCGCCGACCCTGTCCACGGCGGCCTTTATCTCCTCTTCGGAAAACACAATCTGGGCAATGTCGTTCTCAAGCATAACAGAAATCTCCATTCAAATTATTTGAAGGGTCTTCGATGCCGGAATGGGACTTAAGTGCGTTTTTCCACACTATTTATCTCCGTAAAGGTGATTTTATATACCTGTCGGCCCGGTTCGGGCAGCGCCCGGGAGCCCCTGCCGATGCCGTACACCGCCAGGGGACCCTCGTCGTCGGCGACGACGGGAACGGCCTGCCTGCGTCCTGCGGGTATTTTTCTCTCGATAAACAGTTTTTTGAGGGATTTCGTCCTGCCGCCTCCCGCCAGGGCAATCTCGTCCCCGGTCATCCGCGGCCTGACTGTCAGCTTACCACATATTTTATCACAGGGGAAGAGAAAAGTGGTAAAGGATTTGTTAACTGTGTCGGGACAGATTTCCCTTGTACATGATACGGAAAGACCGGCTTCCTGCAGCACGGCGCAGTCGTTTTCGCCGATTGTCACCGGCCGGAAGCTTCCGGCCTCCCCGCCGCCGAACAGCAGAAGATCGTACTGCCGGCATACCCGTCCTCCGGGGATATCCAGCCTGGCCGACGGGTCCGGCGACGCGGCCAGAGCCAGCACGGCTTTTACGTGTTCCGCCGAAAGGGAGGAAGGCCACATCTGCCGCACCACCCTTGACGACACGCTCTCGGGCAGACGGACGAGGGCGGATGCGGGCAACGCGTTTTCGCGTTCGTTTTTTTCGATGAAATCAGCCGCCAGGGAGTCGAGAAAATCCTCGTCCCGCCGCAGAAGACCGATGGCGACTGCGGCGTTGTCCGTAACCGACGGGTTTATCTTGCGCAGCACGGGTATCACGCTGTGTCGCAGGACGTTGCGGCTGTACTCGTCCATGGCGTTGGTGGAGTCCTCCCGGTGGGGGATGGACTCAGCCTTTAGAAACGATTCTATCTCGGCCCGGCTGACCGTCAGCAGTGGACGGATGATCCCGTCCCGCACCGGGGGAATGCCCCCCAGACCCTTCAGCCCCGTGCCGCGGGTCAGATTCAGCAGGAGCGTTTCAAGATTGTCGTCGGCGTTGTGGGCCGTGGCGATGCGCAGGGCGCCGGTTTTTTCCGCGGCCTCACGCAAAAAGGCATAGCGCATGTCCCGCGCCGTCTCCTCGATGCCCGCGCCGCGCCTGGCGGCCTCGGCGGCCACGTCGCCGCCGCCGGACGTAAAGGGGATGCCGTGACCGGCGCACCAGTCCCGTACGAACAGCTCGTCGCCGTCGGACTCGTCTGCGCGCAGACGGTGATTATAGTGGGCCGCCGCAACGCCGAAACCCTGCTCACGGCCCAATTCCGCCGCAACGGATAAAAGACACATGCTGTCGGTCCCGCCCGACACGGCGCACAGCAGCGTGCCGCCGCGGGGCAGCATATCGTGTTCGGCGCAGAAAGCCTCTATTTTACTTATAAATCCGACGCGGTCGAACCGGTTCATTCGCTGTACCTGCTCTCAAGGGAGGAGAAGGTGGTGTATTCGCCGAGCCATCCCAGCTTGACCTTGCCGGTCTCGCCCCGTCTGTTCTTAAGGATTATGAGCTCGGCGATATTGGCGTCCTCGCTCTCGGGATTGTAGTAGTCGTCGCGGTAAAGACCTATTACGATGTCCGCGTCCTGCTCTATGGCGCCGGACTCACGCAGGTCCGAGAGCATGGGGCGCTTGTCGGAGCGGCCCTCGTTGGCGCGGGAGAGCTGGGCAAGGCATATAACGGGCACGTTCAGTTCCTTGGCCATTATCTTGAGCATCCGGCTTATGTCGGACACCACCTGCTGGCGGTTTTCGTTGGAATAGGAGGTCCCGCTGCCGGAGGCCTGCATCAGCTGCAGGTAATCTATCACCACCAGACCCAGGTCCCGGATACGGCGGCACTGGGCGCTCATATCCGACACGGTGAGGGTGGGGTTGTCGTTGATCCTTATGTCGAGACTGCCGATGGAGGCCGACGCGGCCGCTATCTTGCTCCAGTCCTCCTGGGTAAGATTGCCGGTCTGGAGCTTGCGGTTGTCCACGAAGCTCTCGCCGGAGAGAAGGCGGATGCAGAGCTGCTCCTTCGACATCTCGAGGGAGAAGAAGGCCACGGTCTTGCCGCTGTGTTTGGCGGCGCTGACGGCCAAAGGCAGGGCAAGGCTCGTCTTGCCCATGCCGGGACGGGAGGCGATGATGATAAGATCGGATCTGTTAAGGCCCATAATGACCTTGTCCAGATCCGGGAAGCCGGTGGGCGTGCCGGGTATGGCACTGCCGTTCCTGGCTGCTTCGGCGATCTGCTCGTACACGCTGACGAGTATCTTCGACACCGGTTCAAGCTCGCTGGAGCCCGTGTCGGAACGGATGGAGTATATCTTCTTCTCCGCGTCCTCCAGTATGTCCTCCGGCTCGCCGGCGGCGGCGTAGGCCATGGCGGATATCTCGTCGCCGGTGTCGGCGATGGAGCGCAGCAGGGACTTGCCCTGCACGATGGAGCAGTACTCCATCACGTTGGCGGCGGTGGGTGTGATGTCCATCAGCTGCATCAGATAGTTGGGAGTGGACTCCTTGTAAACGCCGTCCACCTTCATCTGGTCCAGCACCGTCACCGGGTCTATGACCATGGAAAAGTTGAACATACCCGAAATGGTGTCGAATATGTCCCTGTTGGCGTCTACGTAGAAGTCCTCACGGCGCAGGGCGCCTATCACGTCCGCGACGCATCTGGAGTCGATGAGCATGGAGCCGAGGACGGCCTGCTCCGCCTCCACGCTGTGGGGCATCTGCCTGAGAAAAACATCGTCCATGGTAGTGACGTCTCCGTTACTTCTTATTCTGCCTCTTTTACGATCACGGTGAGATTGCTGCTGACCTCATAGCCCAGACGGCACTTCACCGTGTAGCTGCCGAAGGACTTTATGGGCTCGGATATGATGATCCTCTTGCTGTCCACGGAAATGCCGGTCTGCTGCTCCAGCGCCTCGGACACCTCCTTGGAGGTAACGGAGCCGAACAGCTTGCCGTTGGCGCCGGCCTTGGCGGTAACGCTCACAGTCAGCTCGGCCAGCTTCGCGGCCACGCGCACGGCTTCCTCCCGCTCCCTCTGCTGCTGGGCAAGGCGGGCTTTTTCCTTGACGTTATAGGCGTTTACGGCATCGGGCGTGGCGGCGGTGGCCAGCTTGCGGGGGAAGAGGTAGTTCCTGGCGTAACCGTCGGAGACCTCCACGAGAGAGCCCTTTTTGCCCTGATCCTTAACGTCCTGCAGAAGTATTACCTTCATATGATTATCTCCTTTCCATGGGGTTATAGTCACGAATCATTCGTTCTCCGCCAGATATTCGTCGATGGCGGCCAGAAGACGGCGCACCACGTCCCGGATCTCCGCGCCCTGCAGCTGCGCCCCCGCGGTGGCCTTCGTGCCGCCGCCGCCCAGCTTTTCAACGATGAGCTGAACGTTCACGTCGCCTATGCTGCGGGCGGATATGTCGACGGAATTGTCCGCCTGGAACACCACGAAGGAGGCGTTAACCCCCGCGATGTTCAGCAGCTCGTCCGCCGCCTGAGCGGCGATAATGCGGCTTTGCACAGTGTCCGCCGCGGCTACGGCAATGCCTTTTTTGTATATCTTGGCCCTCTGGATGAGAGCGTAGCGGGCCATGGCGGAGTTCATATCGGTCTGAAGGAGCGTCTTGACCTCGGTGGTGTCGGCCCCGGCCCGGCGCAGGAACGCGGCGGCGTCGAAGGTGCGCCCGCCGGTGCGCAGGGTGAAATTCTTGGTGTCCAGCACTATGCCCGACAGCAGGGCCTCCGCCTCGAATCGGAGAATGCCGGAGGGGTCGACGATATATTCCAGAAGCTCCGTCACCAGCTCGCAGGCGGAGGACGCGTAGGGCTCGTGGAAGGACAGCGCCGCGTTCTGGATATACTCCGAGGCTCTGCGGTGGTGGTCGATAAGAGCGATGGAGTTGCAGGACAGAAGAAGGGATTCCGACTCCACCTGCTCGGGCCTGTTGGTGTCGACTATCACCAGAAGGGTGGAGCCGTTGGCCATGAGCATGGCGTCCTGGGGGGATATGAACGCGTCGGCGTACTCCGGCAGCGTCTCCATCCGCTCGATGAGGTTCAGACACATGGCGTCCTCCCGCTCCACGACTATTTTCGCCGTGCGGCCAAGGGCTCTGGCGGCGCAGCACACGCCAACGGCGGCGCCTATGCTGTCAAGGTCGGAGTGCTTGTGGCCCATGACCAGGATGTTGGAGGCGTCCCGCATGAGCTCGGAAAGAGAGCCGGACATGACGCGGGACTTGACCTTCGTGCGCTTTTCCGTCTGGGCGGTCTTGCCGCCGTAGAACTCGAAATTGAAGCGGTTTTTTACCACCGCCTGGTCGCCGCCCCGTGAAAGGGCCATGTCTATGCTCAGAGAAGCGAATTTCTGGTTTTCCTCTATGGTCTTGCCGTCCCGTCCCAGGCCGATGCTCAGGGTGGGGTGCATGCCGTTGGTGCTCGTCAGGGCACGTACGGAATCCAGGATGGCGTAAAGCGTCTCCGTGACCTGGGGATAATACCGGGCTTCGAAGAGGTATACGTATCTGTCGCGGTCATATTTTGACAGGTAACCGCCCCTGCCGGAGGCCCAGGTGGTGACCTTGTCGTCTATGTCCGCCAGCACGGCGGACTTGTCCTTGTCGGAAAGCCCGTTGAGGAAATCGTCGTAGTTGTCGATGAGTATAACGCCGAAGATGAGCCGGGAGGACTCGAACTCCTCGCTTATCTGGGCGTACTCAGTCTCGTCCACCCAGTAGGTGGTGGCGGCGTAGTTCTTAAGGCCGGAGGCGCTGCCGTTCCTGGTGAGATTGCCGAAGACCCGGTACTTTCTGTCGCCCAGCGCCACAAGACCGGGATACTCGTTCTTGCCCTCCATGAGCCACCGGGCGTTGAAATCCGGGACCACGTCGGATATGCGGATGCTGAAGGAGTGCTCCCTCTCGCCGCTGGCCTCGAGAAAGCTCTCGTTGGTGTAGATTATCTCGTTCTCCTCAAGGCTGAACACCGCCATGGGCAGGGGGAAGCTCTGGAGCAGATTGCCGGCGGCGGGGTCGAGATTTGCGGTGACCGACGCTATGTATTCCAGCGCCTCGCGGCTGCGCTCACGGTTTGAAAGCCGCGTGTAGATGAACAGCGCCGCCAGAACGGCGACCTCCGCCAGACCGAGTATGAGATTGTTTCTGCCGAAGAATATGGTCACGAGAGCAAACACGGCCATGACGATAAAGTACAGCCGGTTGCTGGGTGTGAGATACCATTTCAGCTTCTTTTTCACTTCACGCGCCTCCGAAATCACGATGCCGGCGGGGAGACAGGCCCCTCAGGCGGCAGGATGATATATTTGTCCACAATAATTTATCCTATTATATCCCTTTTGCGCTGTCAGCACAATATTAAATTATCCGCACGGTAAATAATCCGACCGCCTCCGGGAACAATAAGGCAAAAAAGGAGGGGGAGCGTATGAAGGCGATAATAATGGCGGGGGGCGAGGGCACGCGTCTTCGGCCCATGACCTGCCGAAGACCGAAGCCGATGGTCGATTTTTTCGGGAAACCTGTCGTGCATCACATCGTGGAGCTTTTGAAGAGAAACGGGATAACCGATATCTGCATGACGCTGGGCTATATGCCCGAGGTGGTGATGGACCGGTTCGGCGACGGCGCTTCCATGGGCGTAAGTATACGTTACAGCGTGGAGCGGGAACCTATGGGCACCGCCGGAGGCGTCAGGGCATGCGCCGACTTTGCCGGGGACGACGACGTTATCGTCATCTCCGGCGACGCGGTGTGCGACGCGGACCTTGACAGGTGCGTACGATTCCACAAGGCCCGGGGCGCGGACGTGACAATAGTACTGTCCCGTCAGACGCAGGTGCTGGAGTACGGCCTGGTGGTGACGGACGGGGAGGGCAAAATAAAGTCGTTTATAGAAAAACCCACATGGGACGGCGTGGTCACGGACATGGTCAACACCGGCATATATATACTGACTCCCGCCGCACTCAGGGCCATACCGGCGGGAAAAAGGCTCGATTTCGGACGTGATATATTTCCGTCCATGCTCGCCTCCGGCGCGAAGCTCTATGGGATATATCCCGGCGGCTACTGGTGCGACGTGGGCAGCCCCGGAGCGTATCTGGAGTGCTGCCGTCATGTGCTGGAGGGCCGGGTCGGGCTGAAGACGGAGGCGCCGGAGATAAAAAAGGGCATATACTCCGCCGCGGCGCTTCCCGAGAACGTCCGGCTCGTGCCGCCGGTTTATATCGGCGGGGAATGTACGATAGCGCCGGGGGCGAAGGTCGGACCTTTCGCCGTTCTGACGGGCAGCACCACCGTCGGCGAGGGGGCGGAGATATCCGGCAGCGTCCTCACGTCGGCGCGTGTTCGCTCCGGCGCGAGAGTGACGGGCTCGATACTGTGTCAGGGCGTCAGCGTGGGCACCGAAGCGGTCATAATGGGCGGCAGCGTACTGGGCGACGGCTGCGTGGTGGGAGACGGGGCCTGCGTGGCGGCTGACGGCAGAATGTGGCCGGGCGTGTCGGCGCGGCGGGGCGAATGCGTCATCGGCGAGGTGAGAAGCGACGACGCTTCCCGCGCTGTAAGTATGGGGCCCGGCGGCACCGTGACGGGCAATATGTTCTTTACCGTGACCCCGGAAACGGCGCTTCATATCGGCGAAATCATGGCGGACCTGGGCAGGGTCGGGATATCCTGCGACGGAAGTCCCGCCGCCCTGACAGCGGCGCAGGCCGCCGGCTGCGGCGTATGCTCCGGCGGCGGCACGGCTGTGACACTGGATGCGGGCTTTGAGCGGGAGGCATCCTTCGCCGTGAACGAGTTCGGCCTCGACGCCTGCCTGTTCGTATCCCGGGAAGGCGACGACCTGCGCGTTGCCCTGTTCGGCAGGGAAGGCGGGGGACTTGACAGCGCGTATCACAGAAAGCTGAACTCCGCGCTTTCCGGACGCGCCGGACGGATTCCGTCAGCGATCACGGGCGGGATGACGATGATAACCGGCTCGCAGGACGCGTATATCGCATTCGCCGTAAACCAGTCCGGGGGCGAGGGGGCGGGCGGCGGTCTTTGTGCGGCGGTAACCGGCGCCGGCGCCGCCGCGCGGCGGCTCAAGACCGTCCTCACGCGCCTGGGCTGTACGGTGGAGGACGGGACGGCTGGGATCCCCGTTTTTACCGCGGACGCTTATGGCAACGTGACCGCCGTGAGTGAGGATGAAATGCCCGTGGACGCCCCGCACCTCCTCGCGGCCGCCGTATGGTGCGCCGCGGAGAGCGGAGAACGGGCAATCGCCGTGCCTGACGACATTCCGGACCGCGTTGTCGCAGCGGCGGAGCGGTACGGCGCGGCGCTGATGACGGACGTGCCGCCGGGGAAAAGCCGTCCCGATCTTCGCCACGGGATATTCTGCGCTGCTTATATCGCCGGATTTATGGCCCGCCGGGGAATGAAACTGTCCGAAATAATGAGGGAACTGCCCGCCTTTGCCTTTGCCGGGGAGCGGGTGGAGATAAACGTGGGCCGGGCCGCTGCCATGCGGCGCCTGGCGGACGCCTACGCCGCCGAGACGGCCGGAGAGATCGGCGCGCCGCTGGTGTTCAGAACGGACGGCGGCGTGGTGAAGGTGGTCCCGGCGTGGGACGGCGAGGCGCTGCAGATCACCGCCGAGGGCACCGACGACAAGGCCGCCGGACGGCTGGCGGACAGCTTCCGCCGCCGGGCTCTTCAGCTCTGATTTTTTGCAAAAAAGGAAAAAACCTGTTGCAGACGGGGGAAGACTATACTAAAATATATGGATATACCAAGCCTGTTATCTTCCGCTATCTTGCAACGGGGTACATATACATGAGGAGAATAATCGCCGCTGTCGTGGCCGTGATCGCGGCCATGACGCTGTGCGCCTGCCATAGAAGTGAAAAGATCACCGGATTTGAGGACCTGTCCGGCAAAACGGTAGGGGTCCTGTCGGACTTCGTGATGTCCGACAAGACTCTGTCCGGTGAAAAGGACGTGACCGTGGCGCGCTACGGCGATATCGTGAGCCTTGCCGAGGCGGTGAAATCAGGCGCCGTGGCCGGGGCCGTGGTCAGCGAAACGGAATCCCGGCGCATGACGGACTACTCCTCCCGCCTGACTGTCCTGGACGGCAATTACGAAAGCCTCGACTACTGCCTCATTACAGCAGACGGCAACAGCGCCATGCTGACTATGGTGGACGCGGCGCTGTCCCGGCTTGACGGCGCCGGAACCCTTGACGATATACTCGACAAGTGGGAAGACGGCGTGGTCGGGGCCTACAAGCCCCAGGAACGGGACTGGGACAGCGTCGTGAAGGTTGCGGTGTGCACCGCCCAGTCGCCCATGCAGACGAAGGACGACAACGGCGCCCCCGCGGGTATGGAGATAGACGTACTCTACGCCGTGGCCGACATTCTCGGCGTGGAGCTGGAGATATACGATATGGACTCGGAAGAGTCCCTTATATATATGGTGGAGAGCGGCAAGGTGGCCCTCGGCATCGGCGGAGTCTATGACGACGGCGGCGCGGAGCACCGGCTCCTTTACTCGAAGCCCTATATGACCGCGGCGCAGGTCGTGGTCGTGCTCAAGTGATCATTTCAAGGAGAGAAACAGCAATGAAACTTACCAGGATCAGGGAAATATTCGCCGACAGCGCCGCTTTTGACGGTGCGGAGATAACGGTGGGCGGCTGGGCCCGCACCATCCGTGACATGAAAAATTTCGGCTTTATCGAGCTCAACGACGGCTCCTGCTTCAGGAACCTGCAGGTGGTCATGGAGCGCCAGACCCTCGCAAACTACGACGAGATAGCCCATCAGAACGTGGGCGCGTCCTTCATCATCCGCGGCACGGTGGTGCTCACGCCCGAGGCGAAGCAGCCCCTGGAACTCAAGGCCGCGTCCATCGAGGTTGAGGGGACCTCCGCCCCCGATTACCCCCTGCAGAAAAAGCGCCATACCGTGGAATATCTGCGCACCATAGCCCATCTGCGCCCAAGGACGAATCTTTTCTCCGCCGTGTTCCGCGTCAGGAGCGTGGCGGCCTTCGCCGTCCACGAGTTCTTCCAGTCCCGGGGCTTCGTATACGTTCACACCCCCATCATCACCGGCTCCGACTGCGAGGGCGCCGGGGAGATGTTCAGAGTCACCACCCTGGACCTTAACGATCTGCCCAGAAAAGAGGACGGTACCGTCGACGATTCCGCCGACTTCTTCGGCAGGGAGACCAGCCTCACCGTGTCCGGCCAGCTCAACGCCGAGAACTTCGCCATGGCCTTCGGCGACGTGTACACCTTCGGTCCCACCTTCCGGGCCGAACAGAGCAACACACAGCGCCACGCTGCCGAGTTCTGGATGATAGAGCCGGAGATGGCCTTCTGCGACCTCAACGGCGACCTGGAAGTGATGGAGGCCATGGTCAAGTACATCATAAGAAGCGTCATGGAAAAGTGCCCCGACGAGATGGCGTTTTTCAACTCCTTCGTGGACAAGGGCCTCATGGAAAGGCTCGAGCACGTTGTATCCAGCGATTTCGGCCGCGTCACCTACACCGACGCGGTGGACATGCTCATCAAGAGCGGCCACAAGTTCGATTATACCCCTTACTGGGGCTGCGACCTGCAGACCGAGCACGAGCGCTTCCTCACCGAGGAGATATTCAAAAAGCCCGTGTTCGTTACGGATTATCCCAAGGAGATAAAGGCCTTCTACATGCGCCTGAACGACGACGGGAAGACCGTGGCGGCGGCGGACTGCCTCGTCCC
>JAEETR010000156.1 GCA_016286595.1 Oscillospiraceae bacterium
ATGGAGCAGTCGATGCGGCTCTTGATGTCGGCCACGTAGTCCTGCAGCTCCTGGCTGTTCTCCTCGACTATCTGATCGGTCAGAGCGCCGATGGCGGCCAGGCCGATGGGACGCACGGTGATGTTGAAGTTCTGGATCAGAGCCAGCTGGTTGTGGATGACGGAGAAGAAGGCGGCGGGTCTGTCGCCGATCTCGGCAACGGACAGGTTGCGCAGGGCCTTCAGAACGGAGGCCACGCGGACGAACTTCTCGAAGCCCTCGACGAACTCCTTGCCGTCGGGCTCGCAGCCGCAGATGTAGCTGAACTTCACGTGGTAGTTCTTCAGCACCTTGGTGGCGGCAAACACGCCGCACTGGGCTTCCTTCTCACGATGCTCGTAAGTGGAGACCTTGTCGTTGGTGCTCCAGATGAGCAGGGGCAGGTCGAACTCCTTGGCCACGGACATGACCGCTTCCTCGCAGCCGAAGTCGCAGAAGGGGGCGAACAGCGCGTCGACCTTTTCGTTCCTGAACTTGTCGATGACCTTCTGGAAATCCTTGTTCAGGGCGATCATGCCCTTCTCGCAGCAGTCCTCGATGTCGACGAACTCCACGAAGCCGGGCATCTGGGCCTTGATGATGGGCACTATGACGTCATACTCAGCACGAGCGGTGTCGATGTTGAATATGGGTCGTCTGGTGGGCATCAGGCCGATTTTGATGACTTCTTTGTACATTGACCTTTTCTCCTTATAAGTATAAGTTTTTTCGGGCGGGGAAGCGCAGCCGGACGAGCCTTTTCCCGGCCCGCACCCGCGCCCCGCGCTAGACAAAATGTACCGTATGACATTATATCCCAAGCGCATTATAAAATCAATATATTTACTCATTTTATATATATAAAAACGGGCGGGTCAGTGCGTTTTGACCAACTTTTTCGTTAATTTGACGCATACAGACCTTTTCCGCGCAAATCCTTTGAAATCCCCTCGGAAAGTGGTACAATAGTCCTGCACAACGAAGTCGGAGGTGGCCGTCAATGGCTGAGACCGGGAAAAAGGACCGCCGCGGGCCGTCATGGTACGCGTATCGCTTCATAAAGGCCATGGTGCGGCTTTTCTACCACCGGGTCACTCTCCACGGCGAGGAGCTGCTGCCGGAGGAGAGCTGCATCATAGTGGGCAACCACGCCCAGATCCACGGCCCCATATCCTTCGTGCTCTACTGTCCGGAGCCCAAGTACGTCTGGTGCGCCGGGGAGATGATGGACATGAAGCAGGTGCCGGAATATGCCTTCCGGGATTTCTGGTCCCAGAAGCCGAAGTGGACCCATCCCTTCTTTCGCGTGATGTCCTATCTGATAGCGCCTGTCGCGTACTGTATCTTCAACAACGCCGGGTGCATCGGCGTATATCACGACGCCCGGGTCATCGGCACCTTCCGCGAGACGGTGAACGCCCTGAAGGACGGGGCGAACGTGGTCATATTCCCCGAGCACGACGCGCCGGGCAACGGCATAGTCTACGAGCTGCAGGACCGGTTCATCGACGTGGCAAAGCTCTATTACCGGCAGACGGGCAGGGTTCTCGCCTTCGTACCGGCCTATACCGCGCCGAAGCTCAAGGGCGTATATTTCGGAAAGCCGGTGCGCTTCGACCCCACCGCGGACATAAAGGACGAACGGGCGCGTATAGCCGCGTACCTGTTCGACGGGATAACCGCCCTCGCCCGCTCCCTTCCGCCCCACACGGTGGTGCCCTACCGCAACATACCCAAACGGCTCTATCCCAAAAACACAAGCGAGGTAAATTGAAAATGAAGAGACCGGTGATCGACTACACCCAGTTTCGATTCTCCCGACTCAACGAGCCCCGGTTCCAGCACATGTGGCTGCTGCTGGGATGGGTGGGCTACCTGCTGCTTTACTTCATCACGGAAAACCTCATCCCCTTCGACAAGTGCCACGTCATCCACGGCCGCCTGGACGATCTGATCCCCTTCAACGAGTTTTTCGCCCTGTTCTACTGCTTCTGGTATCTCTTCCTGGTGGGCTCGCTGCTGTACTTCTTCCTGTACCACGTTCCCAGCTTCAAAAAGCTGCAGACGTACATAATAATCACCCAGATCGTGGCCATGACCGCATATATCGTATATCCCAGCGTGCAGAACCTGCGGCCGGAGACCTTTCCCCGGGACAACTTCCTTACCCGCGTGATGGCCTTCATCTACTCCTTCGACACGCCCTCCGGCGTGTGCCCCTCTCTGCACGTGGCCTACTCCGCCGGCATCGCGTCGGCGTGGTGCCGGTACGAAAGGGCGCCGGCGTGGTGGAAGGCGCTGTCCGTGGTGCTGGCCGCGGTGATCTCCATATCCACCGCCTTCGTCAAGCAGCACTCGGTGGTGGACATCTTCGCCGCCCTGCCCGTGTGCCTGCTGGCGGAGATAATAGTTTTCGTAAAGCTCCCCCGCGGGAGAACGAAGCTGCAAAACTGGCTTGAAAGGGATCCCGTACAATGAAAGAATCGATGCGCGCGTTAAAATTCACCCTGTTTTCCATCAGCGCAGGCATAATACAGATCGCCTCCTTCACGCTGATGAACGAGCTGCTGCATCTGCCCTACTGGGTCAGCTATCTCGTGGCGCTCATCCTGTCGGTGCTGTGGAACTTCACGCTCAACAGGAAGTACACCTTCCGTTCAGCCGCCAACGTGCCCGTCGCCATGCTGAAGGTGGCGGCGTTCTACCTCGTGTTCACGCCCCTTTCCACCTGGCTGGAGCACGTATATACCGATACCCTGGGCTGGAACGAGTACCTGGCCACGGCGCTGAACATGATCCTCAACTTCGTCACCGAGTTCCTCTATCAGCGATATTTCGTCTTCGGTGACAGCATCGACACCAACGTGAAAAAAGACGGGGACGAGCAGTAAAAACGAAAACCGGAGGAGCGGCGCTCCTCCGGTTTTTTATTTTACGCCCCGGATCAGATCCGTGAGCCGTTTGCCGAGACGGCCTTTCGTCAGGTCGTTCAGATCTATCACGTCGATCCCCAGCTCATGGGCCCGGCTGCGGGTGGGACTGCCCCCCTTCGTGGCGGTGACGATGGCGGCCCGCGCCATCTCCCCGCCGAAACGGTCCCGCAGGACGGCCAGCTCGTTGAGCGCCTCGGTGTGGACCTCGCCGGTCTTGCAGCTGATGAACACCGGTATGACGCCCCGGGTGCAGACCACGTCCAGCTCGTTGGACACGGCGGTGCGGCCGTCGTCCCCCTCCCAGTCCACGACGGCGCTCAGGCGCACGTCGTCAAAAAGGCCGGTATCCAGGCAGGCCTTGTAAACGTAAAGCTCCAGCACGGCGCCCACGTCCCGCAGGAAGGTACGCACTACAGCGTCGCGGAAGCGGAAGGACACGGATTTCTCCGGCACTATCTTCAGCCCGCGGATGAAGCCTATCTTTTCCATGGACCTCAGCGCCTCCGCGGGGGCGCTGACGTAGCCCCTCTCCGCCTTCAGCGTGTAGCCGCCGCTGACTGACAGCGGCGCAGGCCCCTCCTGAGAGCCGGGCGCGATGCGCTGTATGTAGCTGACCGTCTTCGTCCACTGGCGGCGGTTGGCCATATAAAGGCGGAAGAAGGGCTCGATGTCGCCCATATAGTCCTCCAGAACGCCGTTGTCCACCCGGCCCCGGCGCAGGTCTCCGCCGGCCATTGCGAAAAAGTCCTCCACGGAGAACTTCACGCCGCACTTCAGCTCCGAAGCGAAGGGGGCGCTGCGGATATTGTAGAAGCTGTTCATCTTCCGGCTGTAGGTGAAAACGGGCACGTCCGTCCCGGCGCTGAGGAGTCCGGCGGCGAAAAGGGCGTCGTCCGTGCCGCCGGTTATGTCCAGCGCGCAGCCCGGATACTGCCGCACCGCTCCCCGCAGGAGCTCAAGCAGACCGTCGGCGTCGTACATGCCGGCCTGTATGAACACCAGTTCCGTGGTCAGGCCCCGGCGGGCAAAATAATTCCGCAGCCGTCTGTGGACGCGGCGGTTCCCCGCTATCTCCGGCGGGCAGATGTACACCACCCGCTCCGGGCGGAAGGTCTCCGCCCCCAGCACGTTTTCAAGAGGTCTTTCGTCGTATAGTTCTATCAGTGTCTGCATAATGCGCCTCGAAAATAATGAGTTCAATCAGATTATATAAAATCCGGCCTCAGGTTACAATATAAAAAACGGGTCCGCCAGGGCGGACCCGTCGTTTTTTTATCTCAGCAGACACGCAAGAAGGTTCAGCAGTATCAGCACGTGGAGGGCGACGTGGTACAGATCCGGCACCAGCCGTGTCCCGCTCTCCGGGAAGAGCCGTATGGTGCCGCGGAAGCACTCGTTGTACCCCTCCAGTTTTTCCGCCGACGCGCCGAATATGGTGTAGTACCAGTGACAGAAAAACTGCACGACAAACCACGCCGTCAGCACCGCCGCGAGTATCCATTTTCCCGCGGGACGCAGGAGATGGAACGACGCCAGCCCCGCCGTGTAAAGGCACAGCATGACAAATTCGGCGCTCTTCACGCCCATGCCCTCCACAAGCAGCCGCTTACCGATCCGCCAGGTGGTCACGCACCCGAGAAACCATATCCATAACGCGATCTGCAGGATCAGTGTAACGAGCATAATATCACCTCAATTGCCGAAAGGAAACGGGTACGGTACCCGGGGAGGAAGGTACAGTGAAGGAAACCCGGGAGGGGTGTCCTTCACGTCCAATAATGGCCGCCAAAGGCGGCAGACTGCCTGCGGCAGTCTG
>JAEETR010000157.1 GCA_016286595.1 Oscillospiraceae bacterium
GCAAAAAAAGCGCCGCCCACCTTTCGGTGAGCGGCGCTCATTCGCTTTATTAAGCTCTTGCCGTTTGTAAGCTCTTATCAGGCGACAGACTTATAATCGTCAGCGTAGGTGAAGGAGCCCCACACGGGGAAGTTCTTATAAGCGTTGCAGGTCAGCCAGATGCCGGTGATGCCGTCCTGAGCAACATAGTAGCTGTAGGAGCAGCTGATGGGGTACTCATAGTTCATGGTCATCTGATACTGATGGAATGCATCAACGGAAGCCTCGTCATGGATCATGTTGGCAGCCTTCAGCAGCTCAACGAGGTGATCATCGTGAGTGAAGCAGGCGCCGCCGTTCTCATAGGCGGTGGGATCGAAGATGTCGTTCCAGCCGATGGGGCAGATGCCGAAGCCGTTGGGCTTGACGTCGTTGATCAGATCCCACTCAGCGGAGTTGAACTTATAAGTGTTGAACAGAGCCTGGTCGTAGCCCAGGATGTCGGTGGTCACGCCGATGTCAGCCCAGAAGGCCTGATACACGGCGCAGCCGGCCAGGTTGGTGGTGGCACCGTTGGTCAGCAGACGCACGGTGAGACCCTCATCCTTGCTGTGGCCGGACTCCTGCAGGAGTCTCAGAGCCTCGTCCACGTCATACTCATACCAGGACTCCTCATACCACTTGTCGAGCCAGTCCTGAGCGCCGGGCATGCCGGTGTCGTTGACCAGAACGAAGGAGGTCTCGGTGTTGCCGAAGCCGATGGCGGCCTGATAGCAGTCAATGGCGGTGGAGAATGCCTGACGCAGCTTCTGGTTGTTGAACACGGAGTTGATGCCGGAGGTCACGCCGTTATCGTTGTTGTACATAAGCTCACGGTTGTGGTTACCGAAGCGGTACAGCACGGTGTAGCCGTCCTTGGCCTCTTCCTTCTCAACGTCGAAGAAACGATAGATGTTGGTGGCGTCCACAGGAGAGTAGTCGACCTCGCCGTTCTCGAGGGCTATAACACGCATAGCGGCCTCAGAGATGACGTTGTAGTAAATGGTCTTAACGTTCTGCAGAGCCTGGTTGGGACGCAGGGAAACGTCCTTCTGCCAATAATCCCAAGCCTCGTAGGTGATGTTGGCGCCGACCTGGATGTCCTTGATGACATAAGCACCGGTGCAGGCGGGGCGGGTGGTCTTATCGTCAGCGGAAGCGTTCTTGTGCCAATCGGAGTCGACGATCTCAACGATGGTCAGGAAGTCCTCAACGGCGCCGGGGCCGATGGTCTCCTTCAGCTGGAACTCGATGTGATAGTCATCGACAACCTTGATGGACTGGAGGTCGTTGGAGACGGAGGAGCAGCCCTGGCAGGTAGCAGCCTCGTCACGGGTGTACAGATAGCAGTACTCAACGTCCTGAGCGGTGATCTTGTTGCCCTGAGAGTCAACGATGTAGTCCCACAGCTCGACCTTCAGCAGCTTGGTGGCGGGATCATAATCCACGCTCTTGGCAAGCCACATCTGGAGGTCCTCCAGCTTGGAGGCGTAGTCGGGCATGGCGCACAGGTTGGCGTACAGCAGGGGCTGAATGGCCTCATGACCGCCGGTGCCGCCGAAGGGGGCGGGGTCATAGGAGGAGGAGCTGTTGACCGCGATGACGTGGTCAACCTGCTTGCCGGCCTTGGCCTGCTCGTAGGCCTTCTTACCGGTCTCCTGAATGTCGCTCTGCTTCAGAACGAACTTTCCGGAATCATCGGTGTTGCCCGCGGGAGGGCCGCTGGGAGTGGTGCTGCCGGAGCTGGAGCCGCTGCTGCTGCCGCTGGAGCTGGAGCCGCTGCTGGAGCTGCTGCCGCTGCTGGAGCTGCTGCCGCTGGAGCTGCCGGTGTCGGCGTCAGCCTTCTTACAGCCTATGCACAGGGCAAGAAGCATGACGGCGACGAGGACCAATGCGAGGATCTTTTTGGTCTTCATGTTTTTCTTTCCTTTCTGAAAAATATTATAACCCATATTTTTATAGGGGTTATTTCAAGGTGCATTACTCCCGCAGACGCGGAAGTTTACGCTATAAATTTTATATTTTCGGTGTGCAAATGTCAACGATAATTTAACAATTTTGAAATATTTGTTCAATGCTCCAAAAAAGTCAACTCGAAGTGTGCCTGTTTTTCTGTGTTTTAATTATTTATTTCGCGATAAAACCATCATTATCATTTAATAGTGAGATAATCCATATAATATACGGGGTATTGCCAACTTTATAAGGGGCTAAAATACGTGTGCTCACTGAAATTATTTTTATATAATTTGCACAACACTGTTGCAGTACTCCACTGTTGACAATTTCTATTTTTCATTACTGATATACCTTATCGCCGGTGTTGAAAATACTGATTTCCGACATAGGAATATTGTGTTATTTTACATCGCCTGATATCTCCCGCAGATGGTGAATCCATCGTGATTGGGCAAGCAGTAATTTAATATTTTTTTAATAATTGCATTGTATATAAAAAAAGAGAAAGCAGGCGATCAACACCTGCTTCCCGAATATTCTTTCGTTATATTTCGATCACTTGTTTCCGGCGGCTTCGCGGTATTTTTCCGTAAAGAAAGAGATCTTGTAGTCCAGGCGATGCATCGTCTCTTCCAGCTGCTCCATTCTCTCCGCAAGCTGACGGCGCTGCTCCGCCAACAGTTCCAGTCTCTTTTTCAGTCCGTCCGGATCGGTGCTGGACAGACGCACGAACTCACCTATTCGCTCTACTGACATCCCCGCGCCCCGCAGACACTTGACGAACTCCACGTTGCGGCAGTCCTCTTCGTCGTAGTCGCGGACGCCGGCCGCGTTTCTGTGTACCGGCGGGATAAGGCCTATCTTTTCATAGTAACGCAGGGTGTCGGGGGTCAGCTCGTACATCTCCCCCACCTTTGCTATGTTCATATCTTGTTTCCTCCGCGGGCGGAAGAACGCCCGGCAAAAAGTTATGGACAGATATAAAATCTGTCCATAACTCTTCACTTTCAGTGTGAGACTTACAGGTTGTTGATCTCTCTCACGCGGCAGCAGGACACGAAGTGGCCCGGCTTGACCTCTTCAAGAGTAAGGGGCTGCTTGCACTGCTCGGTAGCATAGTTGCAGCGGGCTGCAAATCTGCATCCGGGAGGCGGGTTGATGGGAGAGGTGATCTCGCCCTTCAGCAGTATTCTCTTGGTGGGGTGATGGATGTCGGTGGAGAGGATGGCCGACAGAAGCGCCTTGGTGTAGGGATGCAGCTGGTTGGCGAAGAGCTCCTTGGAGGTGGTCTTCTCAACCATCTGGCCCAGATACATGACGCAGATAGTGTCGGAGATGTGACGGACGACGGACAGGTCGTGGGTAACGAACATGTAGGTCAGACCGTACTCATCCTGCAGGTCCATCAGCAGGTTCAGAACCTGAGCCTGAATGGAAACGTCCAGTGCGGAGACGGGCTCGTCGCAGACGATGAATCTGGGGTTGAGAGCCAGAGCTCTGGCTATACCAACACGCTGACGACGGCCGCCGTCCAGCTCGTGGGGGTAGGAAAGACGAAGTCTCTTCTCAATGCCGACCAGGTCCATCAGACGGATGCACTCGATCTCCAGCTGACGGCGGTTGTACTTGCCGGACAGCTGCAGGGGCTCCATGACCGTATCCTTAACGGTACGGCGGGGGTTCAGGGAGGAATAGGGGTCCTGGAAAATGAACTGGTTGTTGGCCCGGAACTCCTTCAGAGCCTCCTTCTCCAGATGGGTGGCGTCCTTGCCGTCAAAGAACATCTGACCGTCGGTGCTCTCATGCAGGTGCACGAGGCAGCGGCCCAGAGTGGACTTACCGCAGCCGGACTCGCCCACGAGGCCCATGGTGGTGCCTTCATCGATGGTAAAGGAGACGTCATCGACGGCGTGGACGGTTCCTCTGGGAGAGGGGAAATACTTCTTTAAGTTTTTAGCTTCAATTAAAGTTGCCATCTTATGCCTCCTGATTATATGTTGATGCAGCGGCAGAAGTGGCCCGGAGCAAGCTCCTTGTTGGGTATCTCACCCTGAGCGCAGGCCTCTGTAGCTTTGGGGCACCTGGGGTGGAACTTACAACCCGCAGGAAGATTGGTGGGATCAGGCGGCAGACCTTCGACAGGGCTCAGTCTGTCGACATCCTTGCTGATGTCGGGCAGAGAACCGAACAGGCCGATGGTATAAGGATGGGTGGGATGGTCGAAAATCTGCTCCTTGCTTCCGCTCTCAACTATCTGACCGGCGTACACGATGGCGACGGAGTCGCACTGGTCGGCGACGACGCCCAGGTCATGGGTGATGAGGATCATGGCGGTGTTCAGCTTGGCCTTCAGGTCGGCTATCAGGTCAAGGACCTGGGCCTGAATGGTAACGTCAAGAGCAGTGGTGGGCTCGTCGGCTATCAGCAGCAGGGGGTTGCAGGCCAGAGCTATGGCTATGACCACGCGCTGCTTCATGCCGCCGGAGAACTGGTGAGGATACTCATCAGCACGGTCGGAGGAAATACCGACCATCTCAAGCATCTTGTTCGCCTCAACACGGGCAGCCGCCTTGTCAAGGCCCTGATGGAGCACCAGGCCCTCGGAGATCTGATCGGCCACGACCTTGGTGGGGTTCAGCGCGGTCATGGGGTCCTGGAATATCATGGATATCTGGGAGCCACGGAAGGGACGCATCTCATCCAGAGGCATCGCCAGCAGATCCTGACCCTTATAGAATATCTGGCCGCGGACAGCCTTGGTAGCATGGTCGGGGAGGATGCGAAGGATGGACTTGGCTATAGTGGTCTTGCCGGCGCCGGTCTCGCCCACGAGGCCCAGCGTCTTACCACTTTCGACGTCGAAGGAGACGCCGTTGACGGCATGGATGACCTCGCCGCCGGAGGAGTATTCGACTTCAAGATCTCTGACAGAAAGGAAGTCGCAAATCTTATTATCAGCCATTCTTTTACTACCTCTCAGTCTTTAAGTCTCGGGTCAAGAGCATCACGGACGGCGTCGCCTATCATGTTGTAGGACAGAACGGTGGCCATGATGAAGATGCCCGGAATAACGACCATGTGAGGATAATCACGGACATAGTTACGAGCATTGGCGAGCATGTTGCCCCACTCAGGGTTAGGCGGCTGAACACCGAAGCCCAGGAAGCTCAGGGAGGAGGCGGCCAGACCGGCGCCCGCGACGCCCATCGCCATGGTGATTATCAGAGGGGATATAGCGTTCGGCACTATGTGCTTGGCTATTATTCTCGGTGTCGAACACCCTATCGACGTAGCAGCCTCAACGTACTCCTGCTCACGCACGGACAGTATCTGTGCGCGCATCATACGAGCCGAGCCTGCTATACCTGAAATTCCCAAGGCTATAATGATCTTATTGAATCCGATACCCAGAACGCACGCGATGGCGATGGCCAGCAGGATCTGGGGGAAGGCCTGGAAGACGTCAAGGAATCTCATGATCAGGGTGTCGACTATGCCGCCGAAGAAGCCGGCGATAGCGCCCAGGGGGATCGCGAGGACCTGGGTGAAGGCGGTGGAGAAGATACCGATGGACATCGTGTATCTCGCGCCGTACAGACATCTGGAGAGGATGTCTCTTCCCAGCTCATCGCAGCCAAGGAGGTGGCCCGCCACACCGGGCAGGGCGTACTTGTGCATGATGTCGACCTTGGCGAAGGGGAACTTACAAATGAAGGGGGACGAATAGGAGAGTATGTACATTATAACTATAATGCCCACGCCCACCATGGCGGTGGGGGTATGCCATACTCTGCGGCAGATGTACAGGAAGGAACCGGGCTTCTTGCCTCGATTTGCTTTACGTTCCCTCTTCTCTTCTGCCATCAATGCCTCAATATCGATCTCGGTATTGATAGTGGTATTCTTTACTTCAGCCATTATTCCGCCGCCTTTCTCTTCTTACGGGTATACTGAGCCTTGATTCGCGGATCGATGAATGCGTACACGCAGTCGACGACCAGCATCATGAAAGAGAACATGAAGGCCAGATAGATGATGGAGCCCTGCACCGCGTTGTAGTCGCGGCTGTTGATGGAGGTTATCATGTAGGAGCCGATACCGGGGATGGAGAAGATGGTCTCCGTGATGGTGGTACCGCCGAGCATGAAACCGAAACGAGTACCGATGTTGGTGACTATGGGGATCAGGGCGTTGGGAAGAGCGTGACCGTAGATGACCTTTCTCTCAGGCAGGCCCTTGGAACGGGCGGTGACCACGTAGTCGGACCGGATAACCTCAAGCATGGAAGCACGGGTCTGACGGGTGATACCGGCCAGGGAGCCCAGGGAGTTGGACAGAACGGGAAGTACGAAGTACTTGGCGCTCTTGTATCCGCTGGAGGGGAACCATTTGAGCTTCAGAGCGAACAGCAGCACCAGCAGCAGCGCCAGCCAGAATCCGGGCATACAGCTGAACAGCAGGGTCAGGAAACGGGTGACCTCGTCTTCGAACTTACCTGCCTTAACAGCGCTGCGCACGCCCAGAGGAATACCGAATATAACGGTGAAGAGCGTACAGCAGATAGCCAGCGTCAGGGTGTGGGGGAAGCGGTTCATAAGCTCATCGCCGACGACGGTACCATAGGTATAGGACACGCCGAAGTCGAAGTGGAGGAAGAGTTTTTCAAGGTACTCTGCCAGACGGACTATGTACGGTCTGTTAAGACCCATAGCCTCACGAGCTGCAAGTATCGTCGCCTGATCCGCTGTATCGCCCAGAGCTATCGTCGCCGGGTCGCCGGGAACGAAGTACATCAGCGTGAAGATGGCCAATGCAACGATGATCAGGACCGGGATAAGTGCAAGCAGTCGCCTAATAATGTATCTTATCATACAAATACTCCTAATACTCAACTGCTGATTTTTTGTGCCCGAGGGCACGTTTTTACCGGGGTTCTTATACTGCCCGCCTTTCGGCGGACATCGAACGGTCTTAACGGTCCGTGCCCCGTGAGGCCGGCGCCGCCGTACACCGTTCAGGCATACAGTGCACGAATTTGCGGTACGGGTCCGCACCCTTCGCCTTTTTTCCTCTGACAATGAAACGCGCCATCCGTCAACGCTGCCTTTCTTGGCCTTTCTCTCCGCGGTGCGGATAAGGGGGCTTTGAAAAACATGTCACTGATCCGGGATCGTCCTCCTCTCCCCTTTCGCCCTTCTCCGGATAATCCGGGAAAGACGGGCCGGTTCGAATCGGGCTCCGCCGGGTCCGCGTTGCTTCCGCCGCCGCCGGTCATGCCCGACCGCATGACCTGAGCGACCGCCGTCGCACTGAGATTTCCTGCGCGCAGCCGGCTGTCCGCGATGTCTGAACCGCCGCTTTACACAGAAGGGAACCGTGGTTTCCTCCCGCGAAAGGCGGCGCTCCGGCACTCACGCACCGACCAGACGCCGTTCTCCTTCCCACGCCCGCTTGAACCGTTGTCACGGCCGGAAGCCTTCGTGCCGTAGAACGGCTGCGTCCGCCTCCTCGCCGCGGCCCCTGTCCGGGCCGACGTGCTGGGAAAATTTCAAAGGCTTTGGAATCCGGGGTCAAGGCACAGGCCTATACCCTGTTCATTCCTGTTTGTCTCCTTTCTTTAGAATTAATTAATTCCGCTCTCAGGCGCAATTAAACGGGTCACTGCGCCTCGAAGGGCTCTTTTGTCGAACCCTGTCGCTTCTTTGTGCAGGGTCGGGCCGTGAGCCTCAGGCGCATTTATCGGTCCCGGATACGGCTTTCCCCGGCCAGGACCGCCGAATTGTTGACATTGTGCATAAAAAGATATACTTACCCTATTAAATCTTTGACTATTATATGATTTTACGGGTGCATTGTCAACACCAAAAATTACAATATGAACAAACGGAGGGCTGCCGACCGCCGCATAATATGGGCATATTAGCGCATATCACCGGGCGGCGGTTTTTCTCCCATCGGTTTTTTCCGTTAATTGGAAAAAACGTCGGAAAAAGCGGATTTGAAGCGTTCAGGCTTTCTCCTGTTTGGGGGCGGCGGAGGCGTTGATGCGGATGCTGACCCACTTGCCGCTCCTGTAACGCATGCTGATGAGGACGAACCGCAGCAGCTGGTCCAGTATAAGGGCGATCCAGGCGCCCCACAGGCCGAAGCCCAGGTAAGTCACCAGCAGCACGGAGAACACGCTGCGCACGATGAACACGGAGAAGAAGGTGACCAGCGCGGGGAATCTGGTGTCGCCCGCGCCGCGAAGGGCGCCGGCCAGGATGAAGGTGCTGTTCTGGAAGGGCTGCATGAAGGCCACCATCAGCAGGACCTTTCCGCCGGTGTCGATTATCTCCTGAGTATCGTTGTATATCCCCACGATGTTCCTGCCGAACAGGGCCAGGACGAGGCCGAAGAACACCGCCGTTATAAGGCCCAGCTGACGCGTGTGGGACGAGTAGAGATTTGCCATATCCTGTCTTCGCTTGCCCAGGCTCTGGCCCATGAGGGTGGTGGAGGCGTTGGCGAAGGCGTTGCCGGTCATGAAGGACATCTGCTGGATGTTCAGACACACCTGATGGGTGGCGTACATCGTATCGCCCAGACCCGTAACCGCCCGGGTGAAGATTATCATTCCCGCCCGCATGAAAAGCTGCTCTATCATGGACGGTATTCCGATATTGACCACGTCGCCCATGATGACCTTGTCGTAGTTGAATTTTTCCTTGAAACTGAAATATATGTAGCGCTTCTTGCTCAGTATGGTGGCGCTGGCCATCACGAAGGCCACCATCTGACCTATAACGGTAGCCAGAGAGGCGCCGGCAACGTCCATCTCGGGGAAGCCGAAGTGGCCGTAGATAAGGCAGTAATTGAAGAACAGATTGAACACGTTGGCCAGGGTGTTGTAGATCATCGGCGTTCGCGTATCGCCGATGCCGCGCAGCGTGGCCGTGCAGGTGAAGGCTATGCACAGGGGAACGAACCCGTACATCTGTATGCGCAGGTAGGTGGCCGCATAACCCAGCGTCTCCGCGGAGATGTTGCCGCCGCCCAGGAAGTTGATCATCCACTCGCCGCAGGTAAGGCCCACCACCATGAAGAAGGTGGACATGACGGCGTTGAGGAGCAGAGCCTGCTTGAGGACCTGATTGGCCTTGGCCTGATTGAGCTGGCCGCGGAACCGGGCCACCATGGCGGTGGAACCGATATTCATGGCCTGGATCATGGTCATAAGGAGGAACTTGGGCTGGGTGGCAAGGCCAACCGCCGCCAGTGCCGCAACGCCCTTGGATCCGGCGAGCTGGCCAACCATTATCTGGTCGGCCATGCTTGTCAGCTGGGTCAGCACCAGCTCGACGAAAGAGGGCCACGCGATCTTTACTATATCCCCGTACATCTCCCGGTGGCTCACGCCCTCGGGCAGAGCGGTCTTTCCTATTTTGGCCGCCTTTACGCTGCCCTCCTCACCGTAAGGCAGACGATCGAGGGTGATCGGCACTATTTTGCCCCGTGACGGGGCCTCTTTTACCTCTGCCATAAATACACCTGCTTTCAAAAGTCAATTTTCGTTTATTATATACGGATTTCTCGAAATTGTATATTTGGCAAAGCGACAAACTTCACTTCGTTTTTTCCCCCGACCGTTCCGGCCAATAATTGGCATTTCGCATTTTTTATAAAAATAATCCCGGAGTAAACTGCGTTTTCTCCGGGATTTTGTTCTATAATCAGCTCTAAACCGAGCGTTTTCCGTTTGTCAGGTTAACGGTTTACAAGGGGAAACAAATTGTTACATCGGTTTTTTTGTGAATAGGCTGCGCATGCGTTCCACGCACCAGCCCAAGCCCTCCATTATCGGCCACGCCGCGGCGGCCAGCGCCAGCATCACAAGGAACTGCCGCCAGGGCAGAATCACCAGATAGAAGAGCTTGTGCAGGAGGAAAAATTCGCCCACGAAGAAGCACAGCAGCGTGATAAGCATGGCCCTGCGCAGGGAGTTGAGGGGCTTTGACGTCCTGTACACCATAAAGAAGCCCACGGCGCCCATGACGCCGGTGGCGATGGTGCTCATGTTGTCCTCCTCCAGCTTCAGCGCCCCGGATATCATAAGCACGGCCAGGATCAGCACCAGATCCGTCAGCGCAGCCGGCAGGGCCCTCATTATCACGTTCGCCAGAAACTTTCCCCGTACCAGATCCCTGTTCGGCTCCAGGGCCAGCACGAAGCTGGGGATGCCTATGGTCAGGGCGCTGACCAGACTCAGCTGGGATGGCGCGAACGGATAGGGCAGCGCGGCGGCCATGGTGATTATGGCCAGACAGAAGCAAAAGATGTTCTTGACGATATACAGCGCGGCGGAGCGCTCGATGTTGTTTATGACCCGGCGTCCCTCCCCCACCACGAAGGGCATGGCGGAGAAGTCCGACTTCATAAGCACCAGGTCCGACACCTGGCAGGCCACGTCGCTGCCGGAGGCCATGGCCACGGAGCAGTCCGCCTCCTTCAGGGCCAGCACGTCGTTGACGCCGTCGCCGGTCATGGCCACGGTGTGTCCGGCCTCCCGCATGGCACGGATGAGCCGCTGCTTCTGTTCGGGCGTGACCCTGCCGAACACGGTGTATCGGGCTGCGGCGGTCTTCATCTGCATGTAGGTGGACACGGTGCGCATATCGACGCAGTTCTTCGCGCCGGGTATCCCCGCCCGCTCCGCAACGGCGGACACGGACATTGGGTTGTCGCCGGATATGACCTTCACCGCGACGCCCTGCCGGGCGAAATAGGCAAAGGTGTCCGGCGCCTCCGGGCGTATCCTGTTGGACAGCAGCAGGAGGGCCAGGGGCTTTGAATTGTCCGCGGGAGCAACCTGCAGGTCCCCCTCCAGGGACGCCAGAGCCAGCACGCGGCAGCCCTGGGCGGAATACTCCGTGATACCCTCGATAAACGCGCCGTACTTGTGCCCCAGCACCATCTCCGGCGCACCCACGAGATAGGAGGAGCCGTCGGTGAACGCGACTCCGGAATACTTTCTTGCGGAGGTGAAGGGCAGCACCTGCGCCGGGGTGCGTCCGGCAGTCCCGGCGAAATGACGGCGCAGGGCAGCCATGGTATCGTTGTCGTCGGACATGGACGCGACGTAATCCGCCATTATGGACGCTATCTCCTCAGCGGAGCATTCCTCCGGCGTCACCGGCACCACGTCCTCCACGCTCATCTCGTTCTCGGTTATGGTGCCCGTCTTGTCCACGCACAGGGTGTCCACCCTGGCAAGGGTCTCGATGCGGCCCATCTCGTGGCAGAGCGTATCCTTCTGGGCAAGGCGGCGCAGGCCCGCCACCAGAGCAAGGCTGGTCAGAAGATAAAGCCCCTCCGGTATCATGCCTATGAGGGACGCCACCGTGCTGGTGACGCTGTCGGTCAAGTCCCGGTCCAGAACGCCGTACTCCTTGAAGAACATCACCGCGCCGAAGGGTATGATTATGATGCCTATCCATTTTACAAGCTTTTTCAGGGAGAGCATCATCCCCGCGGCCTTGCGGCGGCCCTGGGCCTTGGCCGCCAGCGTCAGCTGCGAGGCGAAGGAGTCCTCTCCCACCGCCGTGAGCCTTGCGAGGCAGCTGCCGGACACCAGAAAACTGCCGGACAGCAGCGTGTCGCCGGGGGCCTTGTCTATCTCGTCGGCCTCGCCGGTGACGAGAGCCTCGTTCACCTGGCATCTGCCGGATACCACCGCCGCGTCGGCGCATATCTGGTCCCCCATGGAGAATTTCACTATATCGTCCCGCACCAGCGCGGAGGTGGGGACCGTCCTCTCCTTCCCGGCCCGTATCACCACGGCTTTCGGGGAGGACAGCACGTTCAGCTTATCCAGGGTTCGCTTCGAGCGCAGCTCCTGCACTATGCCGATGAGGGTGTTGCACAGCACCACGCCCATGAACGTAAGATTCATCCACCGGCGCACCATGACGATGCACAGTCCGAGGATCAGAAAGATCATATTGAAATAGGTAAAGGTGTTGTCGCGGATTATCTGCCAGACGGTCTTTGTGGGGGGATCCACCGGGAGGTTCGCGTACCCGGCGGCGGCTCTTTCCCTCGCCTGCTCCTCGCTCAGGCCCACGTCCGGCGCGGCTTCGACGACAGGTATCCTGTCCCGAAGCTCCCGCACGCGTCTTTTTCCTGCGGCATAGGCCATAGCTCAGCTTTCCTCCGATGACCGGAACGGCGGTTTTCCCGCACAGCCCCGTTAATTTCCTCGTTTATCGTTCATTATAGTACCCGTCGGCGTTTCTTTCAACGAGGTAATGAAAAAGTTAAAAGAAAAAGGCGCGGTTTTGAAACCGCGCCTGCGTATTTGCCTGTTCAGATCGCTTCCTCCCCGTCCGGACCGCCGCCGGTCCAGCCGCATCTCTGCCGGATGTATCCCGGCACCTCCGAAACGGGGATGTCCAGCGCTATGGCCAGCTCTCCGTGGAGCACGTCCTCGGCCCGCTTCATATACCGCTGGTCTATCTGTCCCGGTTTTTTCCCGCTCTTGATCTGGGCTTCCATCTTCATGTATACGGACTTGATCAGCCCCACCAGTTCCGTACAGCTGTGGGTATCCAAAGACGCCTGATAGTGCTCCTTGAGCACGCGAAGATTTCTGTCGTTGTCGATCTTGCAGTCTATCTCCGGGATACGGTCTATGAGTTCCTCCGCCTCCTGCCGGCTCATCACGGGGCGCATGAACATGCCGGTGTCCACCGGCACGAAGATCGTCTCGCTGCTGTAGGCCGGACTGAGCATATAGTACATCCTTTCCGGCTCTGTCCTGGACATTTTGCGGGACTGTATGTCCTTGATCTGGCACACTCCCGTACTGCCGTAAATTATATACTCGCCGATCCCGAACAACCCAAAAACCTCCTCACAAATTGCGCCGGCCGCATCCTCCGCCGGAGGGGCCGGGCCAGGGCGATGAAAAATCGTTTTACATAATATATGTTTATTATACCAGATTTTTCTAATTTTTGTAAGAGGAATTTTCAGTTTTTTTGAAGAATTTTGTGCTTTTTTCGGTTTTTCCTCCCTCAAGCCTGTGTTTTTTGTCCTGACTGTGTCAAAACTGGCGCTGCATTTCCCGCCGCAGGTTCCTGATTATCCGCTTTTCCAGTCGGCTTATGTAGGACTGCGAGATACCCATGATATCCGCCACCTCCTTCTGTGTCCGCTCCTTCACGCCTCCCAGCCCGAACCGCAGCGCCACTATCCTCCTGTCCCTGTCGGGGAGGTTCCCGAGCGCTCTGGAAAGAGTCTGTCTGTCCACGTCCTCCTCCAGGGGCTGCATGATAACGTCGGCGTCGGTGCCCAGCACGTCCATGAGCAGCAGCTCGTTGCCGTCCCAGTCGGTATTCAAGGGCTCGTTGAGCGATACCTCGACCCGTCTGTTGGAGGACTTGCGCAGGAACATGAGGATCTCGTTTTCGATGCACCGGCTGGAGTAGGTGGCCAGCTTTATCTTTTTGGCACAGTCAAAGGTATTCACGGCCTTTATAAGGCCGATGGTGCCGATGGAGATAAGGTCCTCGATGTTTATGCCGGTGTTCTCGAACCGCTTGGCTATGTACACCACCAGCCGCAGGTTGTGCTCGATGAGCCGGCGTCTGGCCTCCTCCGAACCCGCCGCCAGCGCTTCAACGGCCCGGGCCTCCTCCTCTTTCGTCAGCGGAGGCGGAAGCGTGTCGCTGCCGCCTATGTAGTACGTCCCCTCGCCGAAAAGATATCCGACGACCCGTCTTATCCGCAGTATAAGCTCAGAAAATGTCATAAAAATCTCCCTTTCACGTTCCCGCCACGGCGCCGTAGCCGTCGCCGCAGATACCGTCGTCCCCCACCGCTATAAGGGCCTTCACGCTCTCGCCTCCGATACTCACGCCGTCGGGCCGGAAGGCCAGCAGCAGCCCTCCGGCGCCGCCCACGCCGCGGTACGGGATAAGACGGAAAGCGGTCTCTCCCCCGCCCAGCCGGATCATCGCCTCCTGCGGGGGAAGGCGCAGCAGCGGAGCCGTTTCCGCCGGGAACAGCCCCTCCAGCTGTCCTGCGGCGCAGATCACCACTGTCTCCCCCGTCAGCGGGTCGCGAAGGCCGTTGCCCGTGTCCATCAGCGCCGTCATGCGCGAGCGTCGTCCGCGGTGAGTTATCTCCAGCTCCCGCAGCTCCGAGTTGACCCGATGACGTACCTGCGAGCGGAACACGGCGGCGAACACGCCCCAGCTCACGGCGAAGGCGGCGGCCATCACCCGCAGACTGACGGGGAACGGCCCCGTCCCGTCGGCACCCGCAAGGGCCGACGCGGCCATGACCGCCCCGGCGAAGGCCGCGGACAGCGCGAAGGCGATGAGCGTCAGCTTCAGCAGCTCCCGTCTTCCTCCAAAGGCCGCCAGACATACGGCCGTTCCTGCCGCCAGCTTAACCGCGGGGTGGATAAGCCACCCGTCCCCCACAGCCGATACCACGGCGTAGGCCCCGCCCAGCGCCGCCCCTGCCGCCAGCCGCCGTCTTTTCACGGCGGCTCCGGAGATGCGCGCCGTCAGCAGCAGTATCACGTAATCCGCCGCCCCGTTAAGGAGAAAAATCTCGTCGGGACGGATAACCGTCATATCCTCCGCCTCCCCCCCGCGCGTCTTTCACTGCCATTATAGGGGGACGGGCCCGAAAACACAGCCGAAACAGGGCTGTCCATATCTGTATTTTCAAGGGGGCCGCGTACGAAAAAAGCA
>JAEETR010000158.1 GCA_016286595.1 Oscillospiraceae bacterium
GGAGGCGTGCCTGGCCTCCGACGAGACCATGACCGAGCACGACGTGCGCACCCGTCTCGCCCCGCCCAGATACGACGCGGCGACCATAGTCCTCAGCTATAAGAACAGGGCCGTTCTCTACCGGCACATTGAGGAGCGGGTGGACAGGATGATGGCCGCCGGTCTTGCCGAAGAGGTGCGGGAGATAATCGACTCCGGCGCCGACATGAAGTGCACCGCCATGCAGGCCATCGGCTACAAGGAGACCGCGGCGGCGCTGCGGGGCGAGATGACCATGGAGGAGGCCGTGGAGCGTATCAAGCGGGGCACCCGCCGCTACGCCAAACGGCAGATATCCTGGTGCTCCCGGTATTCCGACGCCCTGCGCATCGACTGGGAAAAAAAGCCGGATTATGAGGAAGGGCTGCGCCTTTCGACGGATTTCTTGCGCTCGCGCGGTGTAATATAGCCGTACAATACATAAGGGCGGGGGCAGACCCGCCCGGAAGGACGGCTATTATGAAGAAATATCTCAATCTGCAGGACAGTTTTCTCAATCAGGCGAGAAAGACCTCGGCAGCGCTGACGGTCTTTCTCGTGAACGGCTTTCAGCTTCGCGGCACGGTGACGGGGTTCGACAGCTTCGTCGTCGTCCTCGACAGCGAGGGCCGGCAGCAGATGATCTACAAGCACGCCATCTCCACCATCACGCCTTTAAGGCCCATAAGGCTTGAGGAGGAGGGGGGAGAGGCATAAATCATAGAGGTGGTATTATTTGAAACGGGGAGACTCCCTGATAAGGTTCATATCGGTAATAGTGTTCGTCGCCATAGTGTTCTACATAGGCTACTCCTATTACGACACCCGCATAAATCCCCTGCGTACCGTGCGGGCCTCCACGTTCTCCGTGACGGACAGCGTGGAGACCACCGGCTTCGTGGTCCGGGACGAGACGCTCCTCACCGGCAGCGGAAAGAGCGTGTTCATCACCGCGAAGGAGGGGGAGAGGGTGGCCGCGGGACAGTCGGTGGCCGTGAGATACTACGGCACCGACGCCATCGAGCGGGCGGAGGAGATCCGCGCCCTCACTCTGGAGGAGGAGAGCCTGCGGGCTCTGCGCAGCGGCAAGAGCATTTCCTCCGGCGCGAAGGAGAGCGTGAGAAATCTGGCCGCGGCTGTGGCCAGCCGGGACATATCGGGCCTTGACAGGCTTATCATGGACGTGAACACCTACATAACCTCCCCCGAGAGCGGTTACGGCGTCACGGAGCTGGACGCGGAGATCGCGCGCATCGAGGCAAGGCTGGCCGAGCTTTCCGCACAGGCGGAGATAGATACCCAGCAGATAACCTCATCCCGGTCCGGCATATTCTCCTCTGGAGTCGACGGGCTGGAGAGCGTGGGAAGCGGCGACCTGGAGAATCTTCTGCCCTCCGACGTGGAGAGGATGTTCTCCGGCGGGCAGACCGTGGGCTCCGACGTGCTGGGCAAGCTGGTCACCGGCATCACCTGGTATTACGTCACCGTCACCGAAGCGGCCACCGCCTCCAGGATATCGGGATATTCCAGCGTCGACGTGCGTTTTTCAAAGAATTACGACAACGTGGTGACAATGAAGGTGGAGAGCGTGGGCGCCGAGAGAGACGGCCGCTGCGCCGTGGTGCTGTCATGCAGCAAGTATCTCAGTGACGTGGCGGCCCTTCGGGAACTGACGGGCAGCATAGTGTTCAACACCTACACCGGCGTGAGAGTGCCCAAGGAGGCCGTACACCTTTACGTGGAGTCGGATATCAGGAGCGAGGACAACCCCAGGGGCGTCCCCGCGGACAAGCTGGGCAAAACGTATATCTACCTGCTGATGGGCCTCCAGTCGGAGAGGGTGGACATCACCATCCTAACGGAGGAGGGCGGCTGGTATCTGGTGAAGGACGAGGGCGGCGCCCTGAAGGACGGCGCCGAGATAATCGTCCGGGCAAACCATCTTGCCGACGGCAAGGTTGTACAATGATCGAAAACCCTGTCCGGGGAGAGCGATTTTCCGCTCTCCCCGGTTCTGTTTCCGGGACGGGAGGGCCGGAGGAGGGCAAAAGCCCCGTCCGCCGGAGGGAAAGGCTGAAAAAAAGTAAAAAAGATAGGCCAAACGGTCAAGCTTTATGTTGACATAAACGAAAAAAAATAAGATAATGATTCTGTAGATTCTCTATCAACAGTTTGACGGCCCGCCCGGGCGGCGCCCCTGGCGGACCCGTGAAAATAGTAATTGAAAAGGGGGACATTCGCATGGGATTTTTCAGTGAGCTGAAGAAGCTGACCAGACCTTACGATGAAGAAGACGACGAGTTTGAGGACTTTACGCCCCGGGCTCCCGAGAAGATACCCGTATCTCCCAGAACGGCCGCTCCCCAGAGAGCGTTCAATTTTGAGGACAAGCGGGACAACAACAAGGTCGTGAACATCCACGCCACCACCCAGCTGTCCGTGGTGCTCGTCAAGCCCGAGCGGTTTGAGAACGCCGCCGAGATAGCCGACCATCTGAGGGAAAAGCGCACCGTGGTGCTCAATCTCGAGCAGACCAACAAGGACATCGCCAGAAGGCTCATAGACTTCCTGTCCGGCGTGGCCTACGCGCAGGACGGCAAGATAAAGAAGGTGGCCGTGAACACCTATCTCATCACTCCCTATAACGTGGACCTTATCGGCGATCTTATAGACGAGCTGGAGAACAACGGCCTGTATTTCTGATTTGACCCAGGCAACGAAACATTACGCGCTCAAGCGATGAAAGGGTGGGAAAGATATGCTCTCTCCGCAGGATATCCGCGGTAAGGAATTTTCAAAGGCCGTTTTCGGCGGCTATGACGCCGCCGCCGTCGACGTCTTCCTCGAGGAGGTCGAGACCGATTACGGCACCATTTACAAGGAAAACGCCGTGCTCAAGGGCAAACTGAAGGTGCTGGTGGAGAAGGTGGAGGAGTATCGCTCCACCGAGGACGCCATGCGCATGGCCCTGCTCACGGCCCAGAAGATGGCCGACGATATAATCGCCGAGGCCAACAGCAAGAAGGAGGCCATGCTGGCCGAGGCCAGCGGCGAGGTTGAGCGCATCCGCGCCGCCAACGCCCAGGCCATCGCCGTGGAGAACGCGAAGCTCTCCGCCGCCAAAGAGCAGACGGCCGCCTTCCTGCAGGCTTCCCAGCAGCTGCTGTCCCGTCAGCAGGAGTTCCTGACCCGGCTTGAGGGCGTGACCGGCGCCGATATCCCCGCCGCCGCCCCCGCAGAGCCCGCTGAGGCTCCCGCCGAGGAGGAGATAGAGGAGCCCGCGGCCGAGGAGGCCGCCGCCCCCGCTCCCGCCGTTCCCGCCGCCGAAGAAGAGGACGGCGAGGTTGAGTTCGGCGACGCCATCAAGGATATAAGCGCCGTTATCACCGGCGCCCTGGCCGACGGCCCTGAGATCGAAGAGCCCGCTCCCGACGAGAAGACCAAGGTCCTCGGCGCGGTGAGCGATGCTGCCGCCCAGTGGAGTGAGGACGACGAGAAGACCACTCCCAGACCTCGCTTCCAGTTCGACGATCTGCAGTTCGGCTCCAACTACAACAGCAAGTAAAAAGCGCGGACAACACAATAACTGCGGGGCTGCTTATCGCGGGATTTCACCGCGGCAAGCGGCCCTGTTCACGGATAATACCGGGTATTATCCGCTGCTTCAAGGCAAAGAAAAAGCAAGTTTTAAGGAGTACAAAAATGGCTCAGGATTACAACGCCACTCTCAACCTGCCCAAAACCGATTTTCCCATGCGCGCCTCTCTGCCCGCCAGAGAGCCGGGCATGCTGGAAAAATGGGAAGAGCTGGGGCTTTACCGGGAGATGTTAAAAAGGAACGAGGATAAGCCCTATTTCATCCTCCACGACGGCCCTCCCTTCTCCAACGGCCACCTGCACATGGGTCACGCCCTCAACAAGTCCATAAAGGACTTCATCATCCGCTACAAGTCCATGGCCGGGTACAAGACCCCCTTCACCCCCGGCTGGGACAACCACGGCATGCCCATCGAAAGCGCCATCATAAAGCAGCAGAAGCTCAACCGCAAGGCCATGTCCATCCCCGAGTTCAGGGACGCCTGCCATGAGTTCGCCCAGAATTTCGTGGACATCCAGCGGGAGGAGTTCAAGCGCATCGGCATCGTGGGCGACTGGGACAGGCCCTACCTGACCATGGACCCCAAGTTCGAGGCCGAAGAGGTCAAGGTGTTCGGCAAAATGTACGAAAAGGGCTACATCTACAAGGGCAAGAAGCCCGTGTACTGGTGCCCCTACGATGAGACGGCGCTGGCCGAGGCCGAGATAGAGTACGCCGACGACAAGGTCACCACCATTTTCGTGAAGTTCCGCGTCACCGACGACAAGGGCCTTCTGTTCGACAAGTGCGGCGACGAGGTCTATTTCGTCATCTGGACCACCACCACCTGGACCATTCCCGGCAACCTGGCCATATGCCTGAACCCGGCCCTTGACTACTCCGTGGTCAGAGCCTCCAACGGCGAGATATATATAATGGCTTCCGAGCTTGCCGAGTCCGTGCTTGCCAAGGCGGGACTCACCGCATCCGAGACGATAATGACCATGAAGGGCGCCGAGTTTGAGCTCATGGAGGCTCAGCACCCCCTCTACGACCAGAAGAGCCTCGTCATCCTGGGCGACCACGTTACGCTGGACGCCGGCACCGGCTGCGTCCACACCGCCCCCGCCTACGGCGCCGACGACTACAACGTGTGCCGCAGGTACCCCCAGATACCCCAGGGCCGTGACCTGAAGGTCAACGTGGACGACCGGGGCCGCTTCAACGAGCTGGCCGGGAAGTACGAGGGCATCCCCGTGCTCAAGGCCCACGAGCCCATCTTCGCCGACCTGGTGGCGGCAAACGCCATCCTGGCCCACGAGGATATTGTCCACTCCTATCCCCACTGCTGGCGCTGCAAGAACCCCATAATCTTCCGCGCCACCGACCAGTGGTTCTGCTCCGTCGAGGCCTTCAAGGACGAGGCCGTGGCCGCCGCCGAGACGGCGACCTGGATGCCCGAGTGGGGCGGCGAGCGCATGGCCTCCATGATCCGCGAGCGGGCCGACTGGTGCATCTCCCGTCAGCGCCACTGGGGTCTGCCCATCCCCGTGTTCTACTGCGAGGACTGCGGCAAGCCCGTGTGCAGCGCCGAGACCATCGATTTCATAAGCGACGTGTTCCGGGCCGAGGGCTCCAACGCCTGGTTCATAAAGGACGCCAAAGACCTTCTGCCCGAGGGCTTCACCTGCCCCCACTGCGGCGGCAGGACCTTCACCAAGGAGACCGACACGCTGGACGGCTGGTTCGATTCCGGCTCCACCCACATCGCCTCCATGGA
>JAEETR010000159.1 GCA_016286595.1 Oscillospiraceae bacterium
CCCATGCCGAAGGTCAATATCCCCTTCACCCCCGCGTCGGCGCAGGCGGTGAGGATGGCAGTGAGGTTCTCCGGTGTATCGTTTATGAAGGGCAGCAGCGGCGTCAGCCATACGACGGTAGGTATCCCCCGCTCCGCCATGGCGGTCAGCACCTCAAGGCGCCTTTTCGTATTGCATACGTTCGGCTCCACGATGGCGCAGAGGTCGTCGTCCCATGTGGTCAGCGTCATCTGCACCGTGCATTTCGCGCCGTCGTTTATGGTCTGCAGCAGATCTATATCACGCATGATCCTGTCGGATTTCGTCTGCACGGCGGCGCCGAAGCCGTATCTTTCGATGATCTCCAGGCACCGGCGGGTCAGCCGTAGTTCCTCCTCGCAGTGCATGTACGGATCGCTCATGGCGCCGGTGCCGATAACGCAGCGGCGGCGCATGGATCTGACCGCTTTCTCCAGCAGCTCCGGGGCGTTGCGTTTGACCTCAACGTCCTCGAAGGCGTGGTCCATGTGATAGCACGCGCTGCGGCTGTCGCAGTATATGCAGCCGTGAGTACAGCCCCGGTACACGTTCATGCCCCGCATGCCCTTATTGTTGTTGAGCAGGGTTTTTGCGTCTGTAAAGTGCATCGTTCTCCCTTTTTACGGCAAAAGCCGCCGGATACGGCGGCTTTCTGTTATTTTTTCAGTTCCCACTGGTTGTGGGCCTTCGCCTGACGGTACAACCCCACGTAGCTTTCATGGCGCGATCTCTCAATATCCCCCGCCCGCAGGGCGTCAAGGACTGCGCAGCCCCGTTCGGCCACGTGGGCGCAGTCGTTGTAGGCGCACTTGCCCAGGTACGGGGCAAACTCCCGGAACAGGTGCTGTATCTCCTCCGGCGCGAAGCCCATATCGTCGGTATCGAACATGGAAAAGCCCGGGGTATCGGCTATCATGGCGCCGTTTACGGAGAAAAGCTCCACGTGACGGGTGGTGTGGCGTCCTCTGCCCAGCTTCTGGCTGATCTGGCCCGTGGAGATGGACAGCGCCGGGTCGATGGCGTTGAGTATGCTGGATTTCCCCACGCCCGAGTTGCCCGCGAAGGCGCTGACCTTGCCCTTGAGGAGCTGACGCAGCTCGTCTATCCCCTCCCCCGTCTGTGCGGAGGTCAGAACGGCGCGGAATCCCGCGTGGGTGTATACGTCATACAGTTCCCTGCCGCTTTCCAGATCGTTCTTGTTGACGCATATCACCGTGTCGGCGCCGTAATGCTCCGCAACGGCGATCATCCTGTCCATCAGGAAGGTGTCCGCCACCGGGACGGCCCTGGACACCACCAGCACCATCTGGTCTATATTGGCCACGGGAGGACGGGAAAACTCGTTTTTCCGCGGGTGTATCTCGTCCACCATACCCCCGTCGGAGGTGAGGGTTATCGTCACCCTGTCCCCCACCAGAGGGCGGATGTTGGCGTGCCGGAAACGGCCCCGGGCGCGGCACGTCACCGTCCCGGAGCCGGTATCCACGTAGTAAAAGCCGCTGAGCGCCTTAGTTATTATCCCCTCAGCCATTGGGCTCCCCGCCGCCTTCAACAGGTTCTGTGGCGCCGGCGTCTCCGCCCGTGTCAGGCGTTGTGCCGGCGTCGGGGACCGTGGTGCCGGTGTCGGGCTCAGTGGTGACGGGCGGCTGCTCGACCACGGGCGGCGTGTATGTCGTCACGGGCTCGGCGCCCTTGGACACCTGCAGCTCCACCCTTGTGTGGATGGGTATGAGCGCGCCCTCGTCGTAGCTCTGGAAAAGGACCTTGTCCTTGGTGTCGGCCGTATCGTAGACGTAGGTGATCTGGTAGCTCAGCTCGGTGCTCTGGAGCTTGGATATGGCTCTGGACTCCGTCAGTCCCACCACCAGAGGCACCGCCACGTACACGATATCCGGGCCGGTGCTGTACGTTATATACACCGTGGCGCCCTCGAACAGCACCTCTCCCTCGGCGGGCACCTGGTCGGTGACGTAGCCCTGGGTCACGCTCTCATCGGGCTCGGCCTGCAGATGGATATCCAGGTCGAGCTTATAGCTCTCCAGCAGCAGCTGGGCCTCCCGGTAATCCATATTGGTGATGTTCGGCATGAGCGTGGGCTCCGCCTCACCGCTGGATACGGTCAGCGTCACGTCGATGCCGCCGGCGGTGACGGTCATCTGTCTGTCGGCGGAGGGGTTCTGCAACATGACAACGCCCTTTTCCACCGTGTCGCTGGTCTGGGTGACGACGCTGAAGTTGAAGTATTTTTTATATTCGGAGTTGGAATGGATCCTGTCTATGCTCTGGCCCACGAATACGGGCACGCTGATGCGCTCCTCGTCGGGGTCCAGCATATCCTTGAGGAAGTATCTCCACATGAAGCCGAAGAGCATAATGATGAAAAGGAATATGCACAGCACGCCGATCAGGACGCTGGCCCTGCCGGAGCGGTCCCTGTTGCGGTTGTACTCCTTTTTCGTGGTCCTGTCACGGCTTATCTTGTTGCCGCTGCTCTTTTTCGCCGTCTTGGTGCGCACCGCGGCGTTGACGCTGTCGGTGGGGATGGGCTGGGTCTCCTGGGCGGCGCCGCCGGTATCGGATGCGGAGTTGTAGGCAAAGCGCACGGAGGGATTCTTTCTGAACTCTTCCAGATCCTCGCACAGCTCGTCCGCGGAGGAATAGCGCAGATTGATATCCGGCTCCATGGCGTGCATCGTTATCTGCTCCAGGCCCACGGGGATGTCCGGGTTCAGGTCCCGGGGCATGAGGGGGATGGAGCTGATATGCTGTATGGCTATGGATACCGCCGACTCACCCTCGAAGGGCAGGCGGCTGGTGAGCATCTCGTACATCACCACGCCCAGGGAATAGATGTCGCTCCTGGCGTCCACGGGGCTGCCCTTTGCCTGCTCCGGGGAGATGTAGTGGACGGAACCCAGAGCCTCCTGGGTAAGGGTGTTCTGTGTGGACAGGAGCCGGGCGATGCCGAAATCGGCCACCTTTACGCTGCCGTCCTTCAATATCATTATATTCTGGGGCTTGATGTCCCGGTGGATGATGCCCCGTGAGTGAGCGTGGCTGAGGGCCTTGGCTATCTGCGTGGCGAAGTGGAGGGTCTCCTTCCAGCTGAGAACGCCCTTGCGGTTTATATACTGCTTGAGGGTGATGCCCTCCACCAGCTCCATGACGATATAGTCCGTATCGTCGCTGTGGCTGACGTCGTAGACTGAGACTATGTTGGGATGTGAGAGCATGGCGACTGCCTGCGACTCCGCGTGGAAGCGGCGGCGCAGGTCGGCGTCCTGGGCAAGATCGCTCTTGAGTATCTTTATCGCCACGAAGCGGTTCAGACGGTGGTCAAGAGCCTTATAGACAACGGCCATGCCGCCGGTGCCTATCTTTTCCAGGTTCTCATATCTGTTATCGAGCATTCGCCCTATATATGTGTCTTCCATATATTATCCTCCCACGAGTACAGGAGTGTCAGAGTTTAAGCATGACAACGGTGACGTTGTCGGGAGCGCCCCGGGCTATGGCCAGCTTCATGAGGTCGCCGCAGCACTCCTCAACGCTCTGGCTGTGCTCCGCCCTGAAGGCCATCTCCTCCTCGGACACCATATTCGTAAGCCCGTCGGTACACAGAAGTATGCTCTCGTTTTCCCCAAGCTCCACCTCGAAGCAATCGCACTTCACCTCAGGGGAGGTGCCCAGCGCTCTTGTTATGAGGTTCCGGTTGGGGTGGTTTATGGACTGCTCCGGGGTAAGGTCGCCCCGGGCCACCATATCGGCCACCACGGAGTGATCCCTGGTTATCTGGCGGATGCCCGACCGGCCGAGGTGGTAGGCTCTGCTGTCCCCCACGTTGACCACGGCGGTCTTCCCTCCGCCGGTGACTACTGCGGCCACCAGCGTGGTGCCCATGCCGCTGCACTCCTTCACCGCGTTCCCCAGCTGATATACGGCGCTGTTGGCCGTATCCAAGGCCTTTTCCATGGCCTTTTCAGCCTCCGGCACGGTCACGCCCGGGGACACGGTCCTCTGGAGTTCCTCGGCAAACACGCGGCAGGCCAGCTCGCTGGCCACGTTGCCCGCTCTGGCGCCGCCCATGCCGTCGCACACCAGCAGGATCGCCAGTTCGCCGGCGTCGTCGCAGCTGGTGTAGAACGTATCCTGATTTTCTTTTCTTACAGAGCCCTTGTCTGTCAATCCGAAAAACCGCATAAGCTCTCCAATTAAACCAAACCGGTTTTCTCCGTCTGTCTTCGCAGCTGTCCGCAGGACGCCTCTATGTCCGGTCCCAGCTTCCGCCGCACCGTGACGTTGATGCCCTGCTGCTTCAGTATGGCAATAAACCGCTTCATATCCTCCGGCGTGCTTGGCTTCAATCTGCTCTCCGGCACGTCGTTGAGCGGTATGAGATTCACGTGACTGCCCGTCCCCTTCAGCTTCTCGGCCAGGAGATGGGCGTGGCGCACAGTATCGTTCACGCCGTTTATCATGGCGTATTCGTAGGATATCCTCCGGCCGGTCCTGTCGAAATATCTGCCGCAGGCCGCCAGCACCGCGTCCACGCCGTAGCGGCGGTTTACGGGCATGATGCGGGAACGGGTCTCGTCGTCGGGAGCGTGGAGCGATACCGATAATGTTAATTGTAAATTATAATCGGATAATTTGTCAATGCTCTCCACCAGTCCGCAGGTGGACAAAGAGACGTGGCGCATGCCGATGTTAAGGCCGTTTTCATCGTTTACGAGCCTTAAAAAGCGCATTACGGAGTCAAAATTGTCCAGCGGCTCGCCTATGCCCATCATCACTATATTGGATATCTGCCGCCCCGAATCCATCTGCGCGAATATCACCTGGTCGAGTATCTCCGAGGCGGCAAGGTTCCGCACCCTGCCACCTATGGTGGAGGCGCAGAAGGCGCAGCCCATGCGGCAGCCCACCTGGCATGACACGCAGATGGTATTGCCGTGCTCGTAGCTCATCACCACGCTCTCCACGCTGTTGCCGTCGGAAAGCCGCCAGAGATATTTTATGGTGCCGTCCACGGCGGAGACCTGCTTTTTTATGATCTCGGGGCGCGTGATATAGAAGGCGTCCGACAGCTTCTGCCGCAGAGCCTTTGAAAGGTTGGTCATGCCGTCAAATCCGGTGACGCCGGAGTGGAGCCATCGGAATATCTGTCCCGCCCGGTAGGCGCTCTCTCCCATACCGAGCACGGCCTGTGTCAGTTCCTCCGGCAGAAGGGATTTTATGTCGGTTTTCAGGCTTTGCGTCTCATCCTGCATATGAAAAATCCGTCCGTTCCGCCCTGGCCGGGCAGAAGAGTTATCATGCCGGTCTCCGCCTCTCCCGCAGGTCCCGGGAGAGTGAAGCTCTCGGCGGCAAAATCGCCGTTTTCGGCGAGGAACGCGCTGACTACGTCTTCGTTTTCCCGGCGCAGAAGCGTGCAGGTACTGTAAACGAGCACGCCGCCGGGCTTTACGTACCGGGAAACGTTGTCCAATATCCGCCGCTGCACGGCGGGAAGCGGTGCGGTATCTTCGTCGGATTTGTATCTTATCTCCGGTTTTTTGGCGATGACTCCGAAGCCGGAGCAGGGCACGTCGGCGATGACCGCGTCGGCGGTCCCTTCAAATCTGCCGTCGAACCTTGACGCGTCAGCTGCCATGGTCTCAATTATATCTATGCCCAGCTTCTGCGCTCCCGCCCTTACAAGGGACAGTTTCTTCTCGTGTATATCGGAGGTTATTATCCGCCCCCGGTTTTCCATCATCACCGCGGCGGCGAAGCTTTTGCCTCCCGGCGCGCCGCACACGTCCAGCACGGTCATGCCGGGCTTCACGCCCGCGGCCGTCACGGCCATATTGGCGGCGCCGTCCTGCACCCACACGAGGCCCTTTTCAAAGGCGGAGAGTCTGTCTATCCTCCCCCGCCCACCGCAGACAAGGGCGTCCGGCACGATCGGGTGCGGCTTTGCGTCGACGCCGTCGGCGGCGAGGGCCTCCAGCGCTTCGGAGGCGGTGCATTTCAGCGTGTTCACCTGCAGCGTGTCCGGGGACGGCGCGTTGTCAGAGCGCAGGATATCCTCCGCGGCCCCCCGGCCGAAAGCGGAGATGAACTCGTTTACGAGCCACAGCGGGTGGCTGTACATTATGGATAGTCTTTCCGCGTCGCTCCCTGCCGCGACGGCGGGCATATCGCCCCGTCTGTCGGCGGCCCGGCGCAGCAGCGCGTTCACAAGGCCTGAGGCGCGGGGCGCGCGGCGTTTTGCCAGCTCGACGCCCTCGGAGACAGCCGCCCGGGGCGGCACTCTGTCGAGAAAGGCTATCTGATATAAGGAAAGGCGCAGGATGTCCCGCACGCTGTCGTCTATCCTGGAAAGGCCTCTGTCGGATATGGCGGACAGCCAGTAATCCAGCAGGGCGGCGTTCTGCACAACGCCGTTGGTGATGTTTGACGCCAGAGCCATATCCCGCTCGTCCAGACGGGCGGAATCGGCAAACTCTGACAGCACCATATCGGGCCGGGCGTCCCTTCGTCTCCACGCCTCCAGAGCCCTGAAGGCCGCTTCTCTCGCGTTCATATCGCTATGGGATGGCCCCGGAGATAGTCGGCGGCGCTCATGCGCTTCCCGCCGGGGGCCTGCAGCTCGGTTATGCGTACGGCGCCGCCCTCACAGGCGACGACGATGCCCTTCCTGTCGGCGGACACGATCCGTCCGGGTCCTTTATCGCCGGAATAGTCCTCCGCGGCGGCTTTGAAAACCTTTACGGTGACACCGTCTATATCCGTGGTCGCCACGGGCCACGGATCAAGCCCCCGGACGTGATCGACGACGGCGAGGGCGTCATTGTTCCAGTCGATGGGCGCCATATCTTTGGTCAGGGGCGGCGCGAAGGTGACGAGGCTGTCGTCCTGGGGCGTGCGGGAGGCGTTGCCCGCCTCGATCGCCCGCAGGGTATCGACGAGGAGCGACGCTCCCACCGGCGCGAGTATGTCGAAGAGTTCACCGGCGGTACAGTCCTCCGGCACGGGGACGACGCGGCGATCTATCATATCGCCGGAATCCAGGTCCTCGGCCATATACATGGAGGTGACGCCGGTCTCCTTCTCCCCGTTGAGGACGGCCCACTGTATGGGGGCGGCGCCCCTGTACTTCGGCAGCAGAGAGCCGTGGATGTTGATGCAGCCCAGCCTGGGATAATCAAGTATGTCCTTCGGCAGTATGCGCCCGTAGGCCACCACGGCGATCACGTCGGGTTCATGCTCTCTTATTATATCAAGAGCGGTGCCGTCCCGCAGTTTACGGGGCTGGTACACGGGTGTGCCGTGCTCCAAAGCCAGCACCTTCACCGGCGGCGGCGTCATGATCTGCTTTCTGCCCACCGGCTTGTCCGGCTGGGTGAAAACGCCGGCCACCTCGAACCCGCCGTCGTACAGCGCCTTCAGGGATGCGGAGGAGAAATCCGGGGTACCCATGAAGAAAACTCTCATTCGGTCTGCTCCTGCTCAATCTCCGCGATCTGCTCCTCGGTGAGCAGCTCGTCGGTCAGCTCGGAGAACAGATGGCCGTCAAGGTGGTCCGTCTCATGGCAGAAGGCCCGGGCCACCAGCTCGTCGCCCTCATACTCGAACCAGCTGCCGTTTCTGTCCTGGGCCCTGACCTTCACGTGATCCGGGCGGGTGACGATGCCGTACATCCCCGGAACGGAAAGGCAGCCTTCGTAGCCGGTCTGCTCGCCGGAGGTCTCGATTATCTCGGGGTTTATGAGCTCCACTATCTGCTCATCCTCGGAAAGGTCCTCCTTGCTCACGTCCATGACAAGGCATACCCTGCGAAGGATACCAACCTGAGGCGCGGCAAGACCCACGCCCCCGGCGTGGATAAGGGTTTCGTGCATATCGTCCAGCAGAGTGTGCAGCCGGGCGTCAAAAGCGGTGACGGGACGGCACTTCTTGGTAAGAATGGTGTCCCCCGCCTGGCGTATCGTTCTAAGAGCCATAGTAATTTCCTCGCTTTTTATTTCTGTCAATCCGGAGGATTCAGGTCGGCGAAGGCCGACATCCCCCTGTTTTTCCCGTCGGACGCAAACTGGCGCATCACGTGGGAGAGCATGTCCCGTACTGCCCTGCTGTTGGGGCAGGACACCCATAGCACGTATCTGTATCTGCCCATTATCCGGGCCACCGGCGCCGGGGCCGGGCCCAGCACGCGGGCGTCGCGGTTGCCGGACAGATATGCCGCGACGGAATTTCTCAGTTTCACGGAAGAGCGCATTACCTCGCTCTCGTCCGGTCCGGAGACCATAACGGAGAACAGGTCCCGCACCGGCGGCGCCATGGTCATCCTCCGCAGTTCGATCTCCCGCTCATAAAAGCCCATATAGTCCTGCCGGGCGGCCAGGGTTATGACCTCGTTGTCCGGGGTGAAGGTCTGTATGACGGCCCTGCCGGTCTTTTCGCCCCGTCCGGAGCGGCCGACCACCTGGGTTATAAGGGCGAACGTCCGCTCTCTTGCCCGGTAGTCGTTGGCGTAGAGCATCTGGTCGGCGGAGATGACGCCCACTAAAGTCACGTTCTCAAAATCAAGGCCCTTGGTCACCATCTGGGTGCCCACCAGGATCGGCACCTTCTCCTTCTCGAAGGCGCTCAGTATCCGCTCGTGGGAGCCCGCCCGGGACACGGTGTCCGCGTCCATCCGCAGCACGCCCACCCCGGGGAACAGTTCCTTCAGCTCCTCCTCCACCTTCTGTGTGCCGGCCCCCTCGAATTTGAGGGTGCCGCCGCACTCCGGACAGAATTCAGGCACTCCGGCGGAGTGGCCGCAGTAGTGGCACATAAGCCGCCCCGCGGCGGAGTGGTACGTCATCGAAACGCTGCAGTTGGGACACATATATGTGTAGCCGCACTGGCCGCACACCACCAGCCTGGAAGCGCCCCGGCGGTTGATGAACAGTATGGACTGTTCGCCCCGCTCTATATTCCGTTCCAGCTCAGCCTGAAGGGCGGAGCTTATGGAAAAGCCGTTTCCGCTGCGGAGCTCCCGCCGCATATCTGCGGTGAACACCTGCGGCAGCGGTCTGGCGTTATATCTCGATTCAAGTGAGAAAAGCTTGTAATTCCCGCACTGTGCGCTGTACATGCTCTCCACGGACGGCGTGGCGGAGCCTAAAAGCAGCAGCGCGCCGAATTTGGCGCAGCGGAATTTCGCCACGTCCCGGGCGTGATACCGGGGGGCGTTCTCGGATTTGTAGGTGCTCTCCTGCTCCTCGTCTATCACGATGAGACCGATGTCGTCCAGCGGCGCGAACACGGCGGAACGGGTGCCTATGACCACGTTCACCAGGCCATCCCTTATGCGCTTCCACTCGTCGTACCTCTCCCCCATGGACAGGGACGAGTGGAGCACCGCCACCTCGTCGCCGAAGTGGGCGGAGAATATAGCCACGAACTGGGGCGTGAGCGCTATCTCCGGCACAAGAATGAGGGCTTTTCTGCCCTGCGCCACGGCGTCCTCCGCCAGCCTGATATATATGCTGGTCTTGCCGCTGCCCGTGACGCCGTAGAGAAGCGCCGCCTCGGGCCCGTCGGCGTCCATGAGCTTTTTAAGTCCGGAATAGGCCTTCTCCTGCTCCGCGCTGAGCGTTATGGGTCCGGCACCGTCCGCCTCCGGCAGATCCGGGCGGCGGTAAACCTCCACCATGTCGGTGGTGACGAAGCCCTGCTTCTCAAGGGCCGTTACCGACGCCGCCGGGGCGCCGGTGAATTCGCACAGTTCCGAAACCGGGCAGCGGCCTATGGCCGCGAGGGTGCGCAGCAGCTCTGCCTGCTGGGGCGCCCGGGACTGCTTCTTCCCGGCGGCCTCCAGAGCGTCCTCCCCCGGCACCGCAAGCGTCACGTACTTCTGCAGCTTGTCGGACACGCGGCGGGTACCGTTGGGCGCGAACCACATGCCGGCGGGGAGCATCACGCGCACCGCGTCGTATAGTGTGCAGAAAAACCTGTCCCGCATCCACAGAGCCAGGGAAAGCTGTTCGGCGGTTATGACGGGGCCGTCGTCCAGCACGTTGTCGATGGTCTTGAGATTTTTGAATTCCCTGTCGGGGCTCACGTCCAGCACGATGCCCTCGCACCGGCGGTTGGCCCTGCCGAAGGGTACCGTAACTCTCATTCCCGGACGCACCCGGTCCTCCAGGCTCTCGGGTATGAGATAGGAATACGGTCTGTCAATGGAAAAGACGGC
>JAEETR010000160.1 GCA_016286595.1 Oscillospiraceae bacterium
GGGGATCATCAGCAGCAGGCCCTGGGACGCAGTGTAGGTGGTGGTCAGAGCGCCGGCAGCCAGGGAGCCGTGAACAGTACCGGAGGCGCCCGCCTCGGACTGCATCTCGACCACCTTGACGGTGTTGCCGAAGATGTTCTTCTGACCGTTGGCCGCCCACTGGTCAACGTAGTCTGCCATGGGGCTGGACGGCGTGATGGGGTAGATGCCCGCCACCTCGGTAAACGCGTAGCTGACGTACGCTGCCGCGTTGTTGCCGTCCATGGACTTGAATTTTCTCACCATGTCGATTCTGTCTCCTTACAAAAAACTTTGAATGAACTTATGGCTTGCAAAATATGAATGCCTTCATATCCATCTTAAAGGATTTTATCACTTTTCGTCTAAAGTGTAAATAGAATTTGTAAACTTAATGGCCATTTTTCAGCAGCCGGATTATGCCCGGCGCCTTCTCCGCCCGCTTGCTATGAGACGATTTCACTGTTATAATACGATTTATGATACGGGCCGGAGGCCATACCTTCCCGCGAATACATAAAAACCGAAAGGCGGAAACCATCTTATGAGATACAAAACAGTTATATGGGACCTGGACGGCACCCTTCTCGACACCGTCGAGGATCTCTGCGACAGCGTCAACGCGGCGCTTGAATCCCAGGGCCTGCCCACCAGGACTCTGGAGTACACCCGCAGCGTGGTGGGCCACGGCATCGCAGACCTGGTGCACCGCTCCATGCCCGAGGGTACCGACGATCTTTTCGACGCGACCTTCGCCTTCTTCAAGGAGCACTACGCCGTCAACTGCGTCAACAAGACCCGTCCCTACGACGGCATCCCCGAAATAACGGAGTATCTTAAGGCCGAAGGCTGCGGCCAGGCCATCGTCTCCAACAAGGTGGACAGCGCCACCAAAATGCTGGGAAAGCTCTACTTCCCCGACACCATACCCGTGGTGATAGGCGAATCCCCCACGGTACGCAAGAAGCCCGCCCCCGACTCCGTTTTCGAGGCTCTGCGTCAGCTTGGCGCCGAGGCCGCCGGGGCCGTTTACATCGGCGACAGCGAGGTTGACATAACTACCGCCGCCAACGCCGGTCTGCCCTGCGTCTGCGTGTCCTGGGGCTTCCGCTCCCGTCAGCAGCTCATCGACGGCGGAGCGTCGCTGATAATCGACTCCCCCGCCGCTCTTCTTGATTATCTCAAGGGCGAATAAGGCCCTTTTCAGTCACACCCATCACCGTCCGCCCCGTCGGCGGACACCGCTGCAAGGAAAGGAGGCCCGGCAATGGTAGCGCTCGTCCGCTCGCTGGGCATTACGGGCATCACGGGCTACGACGTGTCCGTGGAGTGCTTTTTATCCGGCGGTCTGCCCGCTTTCGACATAGTGGGGCTGCCGGACGCCGCCGTGAGAGAGGCCCGGGAGAGAGTCCGGGCCGCCATAAAGAACTGCGGCTTCAAATTCCCCGTGTCCAGGATAACCGTCAATCTCGCCCCCGCCGACACGAAAAAGGCGGGGACGGTCTACGACCTTCCCATACTGATGAGCATTCTCACCGCCGCGGAGCTGATAAAGCCCGCGGGAGACGACGCGGCCTTCATAGGAGAGCTGGCGCTGTCCGGCGAGGTCCGGGGCGTGCCCGGGGCTCTGTCCATGGCGCAGCGGGCCGCGGCGTCGGGGGTGAAGCACCTTTTCGTCCCGGCGGCCAACGCCGAGGAGGCCAGCTTCGCCGGGGGCGTGACCATCTATCCGGTGGAGAACGTGCCGCAGCTGCTCGCCCATCTTGACGGCACGGAGCCCATCGTTCCCGCCGTGGAGCACACCCAGTTCCCAGCCCCGGTCTACGGCGTGGACTTCGCCGAGGTCAAGGGCCAGGAGAACGTGAAGCGGGCGCTGGAGATAGCCGCCGCCGGCGGTCACAACATCCTGCTCATCGGCCCTCCCGGCTCCGGCAAGAGCATGCTGGCGAAGCGTCTGCCCACCATACTGCCCCAGATGACCAGGGAGGAGTCGCTGCAGACCACCGCCATATATTCCGTAATGGGTCTTACGGGGCGGGAGGTACCCGTGATCACCGCCCGGCCCTTCCGCTCGCCCCATCATACCATGAGCTACTCCGCCATGGCGGGCACCGCCCAGCTCCAGCCCGGCGAGATGAGCCTTGCCAACAACGGCGTGCTGTTTCTTGACGAGCTGCCGGAGTTCCGGCGGGACGTGATAGAGTCCCTGCGTCAGCCCCTTGAGGACGGCGTGGTGACGATATCCCGGGCCGCGGGCACCGTGACGTACCCCGCCGATTTCATGCTGGTGTGCGCCATGAACCCCTGCAAATGCGGCTGGTACGGGGATCCCTCCGGCCGGTGCAGATGCTCCGAGGCCAGCGTGCGGGAGTACAGATCGAAAATATCCGGCCCCCTCACCGACAGGATAGACCTGCTGGTGGAGGTGCCCGTGCTCAGTTTCGACGAGATAAACCGCCGCCCCGACGCGGAGAGCTCCGAGGTAGTGCGGGAGAGGGTGAACGGCGCCCGGGAGGTGCAGCTCCGACGGTACGAGGGCACCTCCATCCACTCCAACGCCCAGGCGGGCACCATGGAGATGGCGGAGTTCTGCGCCCTTGACGATACCTGCACCGCCCTCATGCGCTCGGCCTACGACCGGCTGGGGCTCACCGCCCGCTCCCACGACAGGATACTGCGGGTGGCCCGCACCATCGCCGACCTCGACGGGTCGGAGGATATCAAGCCCCGTCATCTGGCCGAGGCCATACAGTACCGCACCTACGACTTCCATCAGCCCGCCGGGGCGTAAAACCGGCGCTGTGAAATACGATCAAAGGACGATATCATGAACGACATTATTCTTCTCAAGCAGGGCGAGGTCATACTGAAGGGTCTCAACCGCAGCCGCTTCGAAGACCGGCTCATGGCCATAGTGGCCCGCCGCCTGCGCCCC
>JAEETR010000161.1 GCA_016286595.1 Oscillospiraceae bacterium
CTTCCGGCAGGTCAGGCCGATGAGCGTGCGGCCGTATTCGGCCCGCTCGGACTCCCCTATACGGCGGATGGTGCTCTCGTCGCAGGCCAGTTACCCGTCCCGGCGGGACAGGAACGCTCCCCACCACACCAGCGGGTTGAACCAGTGGACGGCCAGGGCCGCTCCCCGCAGGGCCGACCATATATGGTCGCCGTGACGGTAATGGGTGGTCTCGTGCTCGATGACGTGGCGCAGAACGGTCTCATCCTCCGCGGCCTCCTCCGTAACGTAGACGGCGGGACGGAAAAGCCCGAACAGGCATGGCGTTTCCACCGCGCCGGTGATATATACCGGCAGAGGGCAGGCAGGACGGTCAAGTTTTCGTCTGCCGCGTCTCAATCTCACGGTCAGCGCCGCGTTCACCGCCGCGAACCATACGCCCGTCACGGCGGTGCCCGCCAGCCAAAGGGCGGTAAACGTGTCGGCTGTTATCACCGTCTTGTGCTCCGTGCCGCCCACGGACCAGTCCCTGTCCGTGTGGGTCAGTTCCTCCCGGGCGGCCTCATACTCCGTCTGCTGCCGGGGCAGCTCATAAACGGCTGTGGTGCCGTCAACGGTGACGTTCATCTGCGCAGAGCGCCCGAGGACCATGTCGCCGGATACGGCGGGCACCGCGTTCAGAACGCTGACGGCGGTCCTGCCGATGCTCACCGGCAGCAGCAGCCGCACGAGCACCAGCCCCCACAGCGCATACTGCAGCCGAAGGCTTATCCGCCCCTTAAGCAGATACCGCAGAGCGATTATTACCGCGATAAGCACCGATGAGGTTATGATCCACTCAACCCTCATTCTTCTCCTCCATATCCCGCAGGATGGCGTACAGTTCCTCCACCTCCGCTTTTGAGAGCGTCTGCTTTTTCGTCACGGCGCTGACCATAAGGCTCAGGCTTCCCTTATATACCCGGGAAAGGAGATCCTCCGTCTCCCGCAGGGCGGCGTCCTCCCTTTTCAGCAGAGGAAAAAAGGTCTTTTTCCCGCCGTCACTGTCGGAACCCACCGCCCCCTTGTCCTCAAGGCGGCGCAGGAGCGTCAGCGTGGTGCTGCGGTTCCAGCCCGTCTTCCGCTCCATGAGGTCGGTGGCCTCCCGCCCCGTCAGGGGTGAGCGGCTCCACAGGCACTCCATCACCTGCCACTCCGCCTCGGTAAGGGTTATGTTATCGTTGTCCATCACGTATGTCCTCCGTTTCTGTTTACGGCTGTAACCAGAATATAGCATATTTGTTTACAGTTGTCAACACTTCCGGCAAAAAAAGATCGGAGCGGTTTTTCCGCTCCGATCTCCGTATGTCAGATTTTATTCCTTCACGCTGCCGATGACGCCCTGGGCAAGACCGGCTATGCCCTGGATCTCGGAGGGGATGATGATCTTGGTGGCCTTGCCGTCGGCGGCGGCTGCAAAGGCCTCCATGGCTTTGAGCTTCAGCACCGCGTCGGTGGGGGCTGCCTCGTTGATGAGCTTGATACCGTCGGCGGTGGCCTTCTGGACCATGAGAATGGCCTCGGCCTGGCCCTGGGCCTCCAGCACCTGCTGCTCCTTCTTGGCGGTGGCCCGCAGTATGGCGGACTCCTTCTCGCCCTCGGCCTCCAGAATGGCGGCTCTCTTCTCACCCTCGGCCCGGAGGATGGCCTCGCGGCGCTCACGCTCGGCCTTCATCTGCTTCTCCATGGCGTTCTGAATCTCCTGGGGAGGCAGGATGTTCTTGAGCTCGACGCGGTTGACCTTGATGCCCCAGGGATCGGTGGCTTCGTCCAGGATGACCCGCATCTTGGAGTTGATGAGGTCGCGGCTGGTGAGGGTCTCGTCCAGCTCCAGCTCGCCTATGATGTTACGCAGAGTGGTGGCGGACAGGTTCTCAATGGCCAGCATGGGCTGCTCTATGCCGTAGGTATAGAGCTTGGGGTCGGTGATCTGGAAATACACCACCGTGTCGATCTGCATGGTGACGTTATCCTTGGTGATAACGGGCTGGGGCGGGAAATCCGCCACCTGCTCCTTGAGGGATACGATCTTTGCCACTCTCTCGATAAAGGGCACCTTGAAATGAAGTCCCACGCCCCATGTGGTGCTGTAAGCGCCCATGCGCTCTATGACGAAGGCCCTGGCCTGCTGCACCACGCGCACGTTGGCGGCGATGATGAACACCACGAGTATGGCAACTATTCCTATTGCTATCGGCATATTTTTATCCTCCTTTTTCCTCCGTGGAGGCGGGCTGGACCCGTCCCACTATAAGCTTTACTCCCTGGATGGCGACCGGCCTTACAAGGCTTCCTGCGGGGATCGTCTCTCCCCCGGCGGAGCGGGCGCTCCAGGTCTTGCCGTCCACGTAGACGGCGCCGGTCTCCCGTATGTTGTCTATGTCCTCGGTGACGGAGCAGACCATGCCCAGGATCCGGTCGGCGTTGGTGGGTTTCTTCCGTCTGTCAAGATACCGGCGGGCCACCGGACGCAGCAGGATAAGTATCGCGCCGCTGACAACGATGAACAGCGCCGCCTGCAGCCACACCGGGGCGTGGGCCGCCGCCGCTATAAGCGCGACGAGACTGCCTCCCGCGAACCACAACGACACGAGCCCCGCGGTCCCGGCCTCTACGGCCAGAAAGGCTATCATCAGCGCCAGCCACATATAAACCATACAGACGACCTCCTTTCGTCCCTTTTTACTGCATGATAATATCCATTGCCCCCGTTTGTCAATACACGTCAGACAATCACAGGATATGATGACGCTGTTTGATTGTGTATATTAACCAATCAAGCCGCCGGTTTTGTACCGGCGGCTTTCGGTCACGCGAAAAACACGTGATTTCCTATCTGCGTTACGTACTGTCTGTTGCGCCCTGCCCAGCAGGCGGCGGCCAGATAATCCATCACGAAAAAAAGACTCCCGTCCGTGACGTCCGTGCCCTCCAGGGCTATCTTCGCGGCGATGACGCTGTCCTCCGACGGGGTGCAGTACACGCTGCCGGAGTAAGCCGGGGTGAACTGCACGCCGCTGCGCCTGTCGAAGATAACGCCCTTCACCGTGGAGGGATAGGCTTCGTCGGCGACGCGGTTCATCACCACGCTTCCCACGGCTATCTTGCCCAGGAACGGCTCCACCCCCGCCTCCGCCTCTATGATGCGGCTCATCCAGTACAGATCCTCCGCGTCATAGAAGGCTGCCGCGCCGGGCGGCTCCCGCTCACCCGGCGTGACCCACAGCGTGCGGTTGTCCCCGTCCCAACGGGCGCTGCCGCCCAGGGCGGCGCACAGCGCGTCGGCGGGAACGACGAACCGGTCTTCCACAAGGCGGCAGCCCCCCGGCACGTAGAAGTACCTGCCGCCGCTCCGGATGTACTGCTCCCCTTCCCGGACGGTGACGCGGGTATCCCCCATCACCGCCTCGCCGGTGGCGGTGACCGGGTCCCATATTATCGCGTCAGCCCCCAGCGCCTCGCTGACGCTTCTGAAGGGCACCCACAGCACGCCTTCGTCCATGACGGCAAGGCCGTCGTCGATCACCATGCCTCTGGTGTAAGTTATCGGACACTCCTCCGATATGGGCGTCACGACGGCCATGGCCACCATGACAAGGGTGAGAATACTCTTCATACCTCTCCTTTCGTATTGGTATCCCTCACCCTGTCCGCGAAAAAGGGCGCAGACGGAAATCCGTCTGCACCCACAATCCTTTAATCTTTATATCTGCCGATGTTTACTGAGTTGCCTTCATGGTGAGATAGGCGTTGATGAAGCCGTCTATATCACCGTCCATCACCGCGCCGATGTTGCCGTTTTCATAACCGGTGCGGGCGTCCTTCGCCAGCGTGTAGGGCATGAACACGTAGGAGCGGATGGCGGAGCCGAAGTCTATCTTCATCTGGACGCCCTTAATGTCGGATATCTTCTCCAGATGCTCCCGCTCCTTTATCTCCGCCAGCTTTGCCCGGAGCATCGCCATGCAGTTGTCCCTGTTCTGGTACTGGCTGCGCTCCACCTGGGAGGAGACGACTATGCCCGTGGGAATGTGTATCAGGCGCACGGCGGAGGATGTCTTGTTGACCTTCTGTCCGCCGGCTCCGGAGGAGCGGAACACCTGCATCTCTATGTCCTCGTCCCGGATCTCAATATCGCTGGTATCGGTTATCTCCGGCATGACCTCCACCGCCGCGAAGCTGGTCTGACGGCGGCCGGAGGCGTCGAAGGGGGAAATGCGCACCAGGCGGTGGACGCCGTTCTCGCTCTTGAGGAAGCCGTAGGCGTTCTCGCCCTCTATCTTTATGGTGGCGGATTTTATGCCCGCCTCTTCGCCGTCGAGATAATCAAGAATGGTGTACTTGTATCCGTGGCGCTCTGCCCAGCGGGTGTACATGCGGTAGAGCATCTCGGCCCAGTCCTGGGCCTCGGTGCCGCCGGCGCCGGGGTGCAGCGTGAGGATGACGTTGTTGGCGTCGTACTCGCCGGAGAGCATGGTCTCAAGGCTGGACCGCTCCAGCTCGCTCTCGAACTTGGCGTAACCCTCTTCCAGCTCCCCGAGGACGCTGTCGTCCTCCTCCTCTATGGCTATCTCGCACAGGGTCAGCAGATCGTCGTAACTGCGCTCCAGCGCCTCGTAATGGGCCACCTTATTGCGCAGCTGCTTCAGCCGCTGCTGCACCTTCTGAGAACGCTGCAGATCGCTCCAGAAGCCTTCCTTCTCGCTCTCGGCCTCCAGGTCCTTTATCTCATCCCGGGCTTCGTCCAGCTTAAGGGCGCCCTTGAGCGTCTCCAGCCGGGGCTTCTGGGCGGTAAGCTTGGTCTTGTAATCCTCGTATTCTACTATCATATTCTCTCTACCTTTTTATCGCAGCGGCTCCGTGCCGCCTTATTTCATCTTTCGCTGGGTATGGGCGCCGCTGTGGGAAATATCATATCGTCGATATCCTGGGGCTCCCTGCCCTCTTCACGGCCGTCTTCCTTCATGTCTGCGCCTCCGATGATCAAAGCATACTGTTATCATATGCTCTATCCCGGAAACGTATGACGGCGTCAGCCCTGCTGCTCGCCGTTTTTATCCCGCACGAAGGGGTGCTTTATATTGGGGTCGGTGGTCTGACGGAAATCTATCTCGAAGGTCGGAAGGGACTTTATCAGCGCGCTCAGACTGCGGAAGCCGAAGTTGCGCACGTCGAAATCCGGCTGCTTCTTCACGATCAGATTGCCAAGATCCCCCATGTACACAAATCCGCTGTCGTCCGCCAGGTCCGCCACGGACTCCCCGATGAGCTTCACTATATTCTTCGGCACCTTCTCGCTCTTCTGGCGGGTCCTGGTCTTTTTTTCCGGCGCCTTCACCGTCTCCTGCCGGGGCTCTTCCTTTACGGCGGGAGCGTCGGCCTCCTGGGCGGCGGTCTCCGTCGCCTTCTGCCGGATGACCTCGATATATATGAACTTGTCGCAGGCCACGATAAAGGCTCCGGGCGTCTTCTTCTCTCCGATGCCGATGACCTTCATGCCCGCCTCCCGCAGCCGTACCGCCAAACGGGTGAAGTCCGAGTCGGAGGACACCAGCACGAAGCCGTCCACCTTGCCGGAGTACAGGATATCCATGGCGTCGATTATCATGGCAGAGTCGGTGGAGTTCTTGCCGGTCGTATAGCTGTACTGCTGTATGGGGGTAACGGCGTTTTCAAGCAGGGACGTCTTCCACTTCGTCACCGTGGGGTTCGTCCAGTCGCCGTAGATGCGCTTGATGGTGGGCGTGCCGTATATGGCCACCTCGTCCAGTATGCCCTTCAGGGATCCCCGGGGCACGTTGTCCGCGTCTATGAGCACGGCGAAGCGCAGGTTCATGCTCTTGTCGGGTTCCGCCGCCATATCTCCGCCCTCCTCTCTTCGTAAAGACTGCCTTTTCGGATATGGCAATTGTATCACATATTATTTGCCTGTTCAAGGGGGGTATTTCACGCCGTTTCACCCGCTTTTTCAACAAATCCACAGTTCTTTCCACCGTGTTCCAGTTTTTTCCTATCGGTTTTCGTCGAATCGGCGCAAAAAATATGCGATTGCGGCGAATTATTTTCTCTTTACTTTCCGCCTTGGAGATGGTACACTTGATTTGGCAATAATGTACATCATTTAATGTCAAAACACAAACCAATTTATACAACATACAAGGAGAGGTAATTACTATGAAGAAGTGGGTTTGCAGCATTTGCGGTTACGTTTTCGAGGGTCCCGAGGCTCCCGCCCAGTGCCCCCAGTGCCGTGCCCCCAAGGAGAAGTTCATCGAGCAGTCCGGCGACATGACCTGGGCCGCCGAGCACGTTCTGGGCGTGGCCAAAGACGTTCCCGAGGATATCAAGCAGGGTCTGAGAGAGAACTTCAACGGCGAGTGCAGCGAGGTCGGCATGTATCTGGCCATGAGCCGCGTCGCCTATCGCGAGGGCTATCCCGAGATCGGCGAGTACTGGAAGACCGCCGCCTTTGAGGAGGCCGAGCACGCCGCCAAGTTCGCCGAGCTGCTGGGCGAGGTCCTGACCGACTCCACCAAGAAGAACCTGCAGATGAGAGTCGAGGCCGAGAACGGCGCCACCGCCGGCAAGACCGAGCTTGCCAAGAAGGCCAAGGAGCTGAACCTTGACGCCATCCACGACACCGTTCATGAGATGGCCCGCGACGAGGCCCGCCACGGCAAGGCCTTCGCCGGACTGCTGAAGAGATACTTCGGCGAGTAATAAAAAGCGCATAGAAAAGCGGGAACAGGCTCACCTGTTCCCGCTTTTATTATGGTATATCGTCAGTCTTTACTTGCGGGCTTGTACCGCATGCCAAAACAAATTGTCAAAACATCTTGCCACTTAAGGGCGGCGGGTATATAATCAAATCGGCGGATAAACCGCCTACTATGAAAGGAGATTTTATTATGCTGAGTATAATCCTCTCACTCGTTCTGGGTGGCGTGGCCGGATGGCTGGCCGGCAAGATCATGAAGATGGAGAACAGCCTTCTCATAAACGTCATCCTTGGCCTGGTGGGCGGCGTCGTCGGCGGCTGGATAGGAAACCTGCTGAACATCAGCGGCGGCCTCATCGTCAGCCTTCTGCTGGCCGTGGTGGGCGCGTGCCTGGTGCTCTGGCTGTACAAGGTGCTTATCAAGAAGAAATAAGTCCATATCACGGGAGGGCGGCTCAGCCGCCCTCTTTTTTTGCGCCGCGTATTGCAATCGGGGCGGTTTTCGGTTATTCTTTAGTAAGACAGCGGATTAAATATCAGCCGATATTCAAGGAGGATCACAATGAGCAGTTACGATTTTACAAAGCTGGCCGCGGAGCGTTATTCCGTGCGCAAATTTGCCGACAGACCCATACCGAAGGAGGCTCTCGACGCCATTCTTGCCGCCGGGGACCTGGCCCCAACGGCGGTGAACTATCAGCCCCAGCGCATCCTCGTCATCGAGAGCGCCGAGGCCCGCGAAAAGCTGAAAAACTGCACCCGTTCCCACTTCAACTGCGCCGCCGCCCTGCTTGTGTGCTACGATAAGGACGAGGCGTGGAAGCGCAGTTTTGACGGCAAGTGCAGCGGCGACATAGACGCGTCCATCGTCACTACCCATATGATGCTCAAGGCCTGGGAACTGGGTATCGGCTCCACGTGGGTCATGGCCTTCGACCCGGAGGCCATGAAGCGGGAGTTCAGCGTCCCCGACAACCTGGAGATGACCGCCCTGCTGCCCCTGGGCTATCCCGCCGACGACGCCGAACCATCCCCCCGCCACGCCCAGCGCAAGGGCGCTGACGCCGTCGTCACCCGGGACAGTTTCTGATTTCGTCGCGTTTAACGATAAAAAATCCGCAGATGACCCGCCGCATCGTCATTTTTTGTATTGACAAGAGGACGATTTCGGGTAAAATTTCAGTGTTGGAAATCAAACTTTTCTGAAAGGAAGCTTTTTAAAATGCCCGGTACTATATCCAGAGGTATCCGCGCCCCCATGATCCGCGAGGGCGACGACATAGTCGCCATAGTGGCCGACTCCATCGAAAAAGCCATGGCCGAGGACGGCTTCAGGCTGAACACCCGGGACGTGGTGTGCGTCACCGAGTCCGTGGTCGCCCGTTCCGACGGCAACTACTGCACCGTGGACGACATCGCCGCCGACATCAAAAACAAGTTCGGCAGCGGCACCATCGGTCTCATCTTCCCCATCACCAGCCGCAACCGCTTCGCCATCTGTCTGCGGGGCATCGCCCGGGGCGCCGAGAAGATAGTCCTCATGCTCTCCTATCCCTCCGACGAGGTGGGCAACCATCTCATCAGCGAGGACCAGCTTCTGGACAGCGGCATCCAGCCTTACAGCGACGTGCTGTCCCTCGAGCGTTTCCGTGAGCTGTTCGGCTATCAGAAGCACACCTTCACCGGCGTGGACTACATAGACTACTACAAGTCCCTCATCGAGGAGGAGAACTGCCAGTGCGAGATAATCTTCGGCAACCGTCCCGAGGCGATCCTCGACTACACGAAGAAGGTCCTGTGCTGCGACATCCACAGCCGTGAGCTGTCCTCCCGCCGCGTCAAGGCCGCCGGCGGCGAGATCGTGCTGACCATGTGCGACATCATGAACGAGTCCGTCAACGGCTCCGGCTGGTGCCCCTACGGTCTGCTGGGCTCCAACAAAGCCACCGAGGAGAAGATAAAGCTCTTCCCCCGCAACGCCCAGGCCGTGGCCGAGGCCATCCAGGCCGAGCTTTACAAGCGCACCGGCGTGCTGGTGGAGGCGATGATCTACGGCGACGGCGCCTTCAAGGATCCCGTGGGCAAGATCTGGGAGCTGGCCGACCCCATGGTGGGCGCCGGCTGGACCAAAGGTCTGGAGGGTCTTCCCAACGAGCTGAAGATAAAGTACCTTGAGGACAATGATTTCGCCCATCTTTCCGGCGACGAGCTGACCAGCGCCGTCAAGGCCGCCATAGCCGCCAAGAGCGGCGACCTTAAGGGTCAGATGGCCTCCGAGGGCACCACTCCCCGCCGTCTTACCGATCTGCTGGGCAGTCTTGCCGACCTGACCTCCGGCTCCGGTGACAAGGGCACCCCCATAGTGCTGGTGCAGAACTATTTCATGAACTACGCCAACTGAACTTGAGCAAAAAAGAACCCCCGTTCGTGAGAACGGGGGTTTTTTATCGCGTTTCTTACTTGAACAGCTTTTTCACGAAGTCGCGGGCACTGGCGCGCCACACGTTCCACTCGTGACGGCCCTTGTAAGTCCTGTACTCGATGTTGTAGCCCTTGTCGATAAAGGGCTGCACGTCGGAGGGCGTGTACTCGATGCGGGGGTCCGCGTCGCCGCAGGTGACGTAGACGAACTTCATAACGCTGTTGAAGCTCTCCTTCGTGGCGAAAAGCTCCGAGAAGTCGTAGTCCGTGTTCTTTACGGGGAAACCCTCGCCGGAGGAGAAGAAGCCCGCGTTGGCGAAGAGGTCGGGACGTCCGAAGGCTACGCGGCGGGAGTGGCCGCCGCCCATGGAAAGGCCCGCCACGGCCCGGTGCTCCCTGTCGGCGATGGTGCGGTAGTTCTCGTCGATGAAGGGCACGCAGTCGTTGCAGATGACGTCAACTATGCTCTGCTCCTGGAACTCGTCGGGGGCGATCTCCTTGTAGGCGTAGCCGTTGTTGGCCACGACTATCATGGGCACGGCGTCGCCGGAGGCGATGAGGTTGTCGAGTATCATGTCAAGCTTGCCGGACTGGAACCAGCACACCTCATCCTCGCCGCCGCCGTGCTGGATATAAAGCACCGGATAGCTGTCGGTGCCCTTCTTGTACCCGGGGGGCGTGTAGACCCAGCAGGGGCGCATGCGGCCGGTGGCTGAGGAATAGTATATCTCTCTGGTCAGGGCGCCGTGGGGCACGTCCTGCAGCTGATACACGGGGTCGTCGGGCAGGTCGATGAAGTTGCGGATGCCGCCGTCGTAGCCGTAGGGGCTGCCGAAGTTTATCACGTCGACACCGTCCACGGAGAAGAATATGTCGTGATAGCCGGGACCCGGGTCGATGGTGCAGTACCAGTACCCGTCGTCGTGCTTTTCGAGGTCGACGGTCTCCTTGACGTCGGCTCCCCTGCCGCCGGGCTTGAAATCGTCCGGACGGGAGCGCACGTAGTTATTGACGGTGTACTTCACCTGGACCTTTTTCGCGTCGGGGGCGTAGAAGCTCAGCTCGGCGGTGCCGTCCTCCTGAGCGCGGACGCCGGGAACGTTTTTGAAGGGCTCCCGGTTGGGAGCGCCGGCCTGACGGGGATTGCCCAGTTTGGCCATGGGCACCTTTGCCTTCTGCACCGGGTCGTAGCAGAGAAGATGGGAATTGAGCGACTGATTGAATCTGTCCATTTTTTCTCCTTCCTCGATGTCGCAACGTGGTTTTCCGATAAGATAATTGTACACAAATATCAAACAAAAAGCAAGATGCGCCGCCCCTTTACAATCATCCGCCGGCCGCGTATAATAGCCTCACGAATCTTTCCGGGGAGATGTGCGCAATGAAGACTGATGAGATAATGGTTTCCCAGCTGTCCGCTCTGGTGGACGGCGTGCCCCACTTCATCGCAAACCTGTCAAACGCCTCGGCGCTTGTCTACGGCGCCATGGAGGATATAAACTGGGCCGGATTCTATCTGCTTGAGGGTACCATGCTGGTGCTGGGGCCATTTCAGGGCAAGCACGCCTGCATAGAGATTCCCGTGGGGCGGGGCGTGTGCGGCACGTGTGTGGAGCGGGGCGAGACCATCGTGGTGCCGGACGTGCACGAGTTCCCCGGCCACATCGCCTGCGACAGCGCTTCCCGGTCGGAGATAGTGGTGCCCATCAGGAAAGACGGCAAAGTCATCGC
>JAEETR010000162.1 GCA_016286595.1 Oscillospiraceae bacterium
CCGCACCGATGAGCAGCTCGTCCATTTCGCGGCCTGGAGACCGGAGTTCGAGAAGAAATGATAAAAAAAGCCGCCGTCCTGACCGGGCTTCCGTGACCCGGCCCCCCCGACGGCACCAGCGTCGCCGCAGGCTGTTTACGGCCTGCGGCGATTTTTACGTCTGACGCCGGAGGACGTCCGGCGCGTACCCAGCCGTGCCTTCTCCCCCGCGCGGTCCGCTTTGCCCGGTACGCGGGGGAATCAAAAACCCGAAAACCCCTGAAACAGGGTCTTCGGGTTTTTTCGTTCTATCATAAAAAAGTCGGTTTGCCGCCGGGGACCGCGGTCCTCATTTCCTTATAAATGCGTCGTCCGACGGCGCGTCGTCGCTGACGAAGCGCTCCGCCCTCATGTGAAGATCGTACTTCTCTCTAAGTCCGGCGATGGTCGCCATCATGGGAGAGGCGTGGTGGATATCGAGGGCAGCCTGATCCTTCCAGCTGTCGATGAGAAGCACCGTTTCCGGATCGTCCATCGGGATGAAATACTCGTAACGGAGATTCCCGGCCTCCCCGCGGATCGCCTCCGCCGTGCCGGAGGACTCCATCTCCTCGGCGAACTTCCGCGCCGCGCCGTTTTCCCCTTTATAGTACAGATTTACCGTTATGCTCATCTTTTCCACCTCCGCAGCTTTATATCCAATGGACCGCGGGATATTCATCCCGGTCTTTTTTCCGTTTTCCTCAGTTCCGGCGATCCGGGACTGTCAATCCGTCGCCGACGCCATGATGACGGCAAAGCGGCCGCAGCTTCTGTCGTAAACGGTCAGGCACAGCGTGCCCCACCACTCGTGACCGTCGTCAAAATAGTCCGACCAGTCCGTGCTCCATTCGTACACTTCCAGTCCCTCCGTTCCCTTCGGGAACAGGGCGGCGTTTACGCGCACGAAATCCCTGCCGGAATAGCCGTTGCCGTGGGGCGGATACAGGAACGCCTTTCGGTAATTGAGTTTTCCCTCGGGATAATTCGATGAGAACTGCTCCTGCGCGGATATCTTTTTTCCCACCGCGCGGACGGGATCGCCCTCCCATTCTTCGCAGAGCCTGCCGAACGCGGTATCAAGCGCCCTGCGGTGGGATTCGTACCCGCAGTAACTCTGCCCGTCATCCACGATGCAGTAGTCCACGGCCAGATCGGGGTACTCCGCGATAAGCTCGTAAAACGGGTCGCGTCCCTCCTTCGCGGTCTGCCCGTCGAGGGGCGCCGGCCTTGTCGGCTCCGTTTCCATCACGTCCAGCGGTTTCCGCGTCTGCGCGTTTTCGTTCTCGGACGCTTTTCCCGAGAGCGTATCGCGGACGATCCGGTCGACGAGGGCATCGCGGCTTTTATAGCCGTAAGGGATCGCCACGACGGTGTACCACTTTCCGGGATAATCCCAGTGCTCCTGAAAATAATCCTCAACGGGATGGCAGTCGATCACTTCCGTGACGAAAGGGCGCGTTTTCCGGACGATCGCCAGGGCCTCCCTGTGGACCTCCTCCCGCAACCGCGCCGCGTATTCCAGATCCTGTTCACTGTATTCGGGCATAGTTTCTTCCCTCTGAAAATCCCTGTCTGCCGCGCCGTCACCGCCGCAGGATATTGGCTGACTCAAGTATAGCGGAAAAAAACCGGAAAATCCACCGTTTTCTCGTGATATCCGGCGGCGGCGATAAAACTGCGGCAAATATACGATATCTCTTAAAAAACCGGAGTTTTTATGTTATACTTGATTTCAGGACAGGACGAACTCTGTCGGCGCCCCGCGGCGTGTCCGCGGAGGCCGCCGGGCGGACCGCGGTCGTCTGCGCACTCTCAACCCATAAACGTGAGCGGAGGGATGAAATAATATGGACGGTTTCATTATCAGTGACGTTCTCGTGGCCATGCAGGCCATGCAGAAGCGGGAGATGAAGGTTTATTATCAGCCGAAGATAGACGCCACGACAAGCCGCATGAGATCTGCCGAAGCTCTTATCCGATGGGTCAGAGAGGACGGCAGCGTAATACTGCCCGGTCAGTTTTTGCCCGCAATGGAGCAGACGGGCGCCATCGCCATGCTGGACTGGTACGTGGTCGGGGAAGTGTGCGCATTTCTCCGGCGGCTGAAGGCGGCGGGTATAGAACCCATGCCGGTGTCCGTGAATTTCTCCCGCTGGCATCTGCGTGAGGAGGATATGCCGAAGCACCTCGCCGAGATCGTGGATTACCATCACGTCGATCACCGCCTGATCGTGGTGGAGATCACGGAGTCGGCCATGATCCAGGAGGAGGAGCTGATGCAGAAAACCGTCACTCAGCTGCACGAATACGGCTTTGAGTTCTCCATCGATGATTTCGGCCGCGGTCTTTCCTCCCTGAGTCTGGTGGCCGACACGCTTCCGGACGAGATAAAGATCGACAAATCCCTGCTGAAAAAGAACTGCGAGAATGAGCAGGAGCGCGTTATTCTGGAGAGCATATTCCTGTTCGCCAATCGACTGAACATCCGCACCGTTGCCGAGGGCGTGGAGACGAAGGAGCAGTTCGGTTTTCTCCGAACCTGCAACTGCAGCCTGATCCAGGGGTTCTATTTCGCCCGTCCCATGTCAGAGGACGATTTTATACAGCGCATGACCGACAGGAGCCTGACCCTTGAGGACGAGGATATCCTCAGGATACAGACGGACACCGCCGCCGAGCAGATGCTGCTTCAGGCGGTATATATGAGATACCCGCTGATCATCTACGGCAACCTGACGCGAAACAGCTTTTATATGATGACGTATAAGAATTTCACGTCAACGAGCTGCCCGTCCACGGGTACGGTGGACGATCTTATAGAGCAGGGCACCCTCTCCATGCATCCGGAGGACCGGGAGCGGTGGCACGCCATGTTCTGCCGGGAAAACCAGCTCAGGCTGTACGGTCAGGGCAAAAAGGAGTTCCACATGATCACCCGGCAGCTGGGCGACGACGGCATATACCGCAAGGTGGAGACCAGCAACTATTTCGTGAAGAGCCCCGCCACGGACGACGTTCTTATAATCAGTCTGTGCAACAATTTCGAAAGCGGCGAAGAGCAGTAAAGGTTTCGGGCCCGTCGCAGGGCTCTTTACTGCCCCCCTCAAGCCGTGTTACAATACCGGTAAATAACGCTCACGGAGGCAACGTATGAAGATCGTAGTCATGGACGGACAGGGCGGACGCATGGGCGCCGCCATCGTAGAGGGAATCGTAAAATCCGGACTCGGCGCGCAGGTCCACGCCGTGGGGACCAACAGCGCCGCCACGACGGCGATGCTCCGTTCCGGCGCCGCCACGGGAGCCACCGGGGAAAACCCGGTAATAGTCGCCTGCCGCGACGCGGACGTGATAGTGGGTCCCATCGGCATAATCTCCGCCGACTCCCTGTACGGCGAGGTCACTCCCGCCATGGCGGTGGCCGTAGGCCAGAGCGCCGCGCTCAAGCTGCTGCTGCCGGTGAACGGCTGCAACAACGAGATAGTGGGCGCGGGTCAGCTGTCCATGACGGACATGGTGCGCCAGACCGTGGAACGGCTGCGCGAGCTGACCGAGAGAGGCTGAGCCCCCCTCGTTACCGATCACCAGGCCCCGGCGCGGGAGTGCGCCGGGGCTTTTTCCGCGGTCTGCCGGGACTGAAATTATGTGCGGCAAATAGGCAATACCACTTTAATTTGCCGCGGAGATATGCTATAATATAATCTGTATTAAAATGGCCGTAAAAGGCGGAGAGGAGAGATCCGGTGACGAAGCGCGGCAAAAAATGGATACGGGCGATACCGGTTATTTTCTCCCTGCTCATCCTGCTGGTGCTGACGGGCTGCGTGTCCATGTCCGTTGAGGACCTTTACGCTCTGCCGGCGCTGTCCGAGCGCTATATGTCCCTGCAGAACGAGGTTGACAAGATCACCGACGCCGGCGCGGAGTACGCCGCCCCCACCTCCGGGGCCAACCGTCAGGCTCTCCAGCTGGAGGATATCGACGGGGACGGCTCCAAGGAGGCGCTGGCCTTCTTCCGCGTCTCCGGCTCCTCCAACCCCCTGCAGATCCACGTGTTCCAGCGCACAGAGGGAAAATACGTCAGCGCCGCCGTCATCGAGGGCTCCGGCGCCAACATCGAGAGCGTGAACTACGCCGACATGAACGGCGACGGCTCCAAGGAGATGATCGTCGGCTGGCAGCTCAGCTCCGGCATAAACCTGGTCTCCGCCTACACCATGAACGACTTCCAGCCCGTGGAGATAATCCACGAGGACTGCACCGAGTTCTCCATGTGCGCCCTGTCCGGACGGCCCGACGTGATACTCATGCGCATTTCCAGCGCCGACTCCGCCAACGAGGCGGTGCTGTTCCGTCTGACGGACGACGGCGAGGTGGAGTCCTCCTCCGCCCTGCTGTCCGACGGCATCGAGGCGGTTGTGCGCATCCGTTCCAGCCGTCTGAAGGACGAGTGCAGCGCCGTATTCGTGGAGAGCAACTACAACGGCGGCAGCAAGATAACCGACATTCTCGCCTACAGCGGCGGCGCGCTGAAAAACGTCTCCCGCGACGATTCCGGCATCAGCCTGTCCACCACCAGGGCCATGAACATCTACTGCCGCGACATAGACGGCGACGGTATGCTGGAGGTGCCCAAGCCGGTGCCCCTGCCCTCCGTTTCAGACTCCGCGACCGTCTACTACATCATAGACTGGTACTCCTACAATTCCAAAGGCCAGATCACCAGGGACATGTCCACGTACCACAATTTCTCGGACAACTGGTATCTCCGTCTGCCCGACGGCTGGAGAGGCAACATCGCCGTGCGGCGCTCAGACAGCGCCGGCGAGCGGGCCATAGTGTTCTCCTATCTCACCGGTGACAACGCCGCCGAGGAGGCCGTGGAGGCCGCCGATTTTCTGGCCATAAGCGTGCTGTCCGACTCCAACCGGGAGGAACGGGCCGCCGAGAGCGACAGGTTCATCCTTCTGCGTCAGGGCGGCAGCATATACACCGGCATCGTGCTCACTCCCCCCGACAAGGTGCCGCTGCAGTTCTCCCAGACGGAGATAATGGACGATTTCCACATCATCTACTCTGAATGGATCACCGGGGAAACCTGATTACCGCATACCTTTGACTGGAGGAAACGATGAAAAAAGTACTCGTGCTTGAAGATGAGACCAGCATACGCAGCTTCGTGGTGATAAACCTGCGGCGCTCCGGCTACGAGCCCATCGAAGCCGCCACCGGCGCAGAGGCCCTGGAGCAGAAAAAGCAGAACCCGGACATAAAGGTGGCTCTGCTCGATATAATGCTGCCGGATATAGACGGCTTTGAGGTGTGCCGCCAGCTGCGGGCCTCCGATCCCAAGCTTGGCATAATCATGCTCTCCGCCCGTACCCAGGAGATGGACAAGGTCACCGGTCTGATGACCGGCGCCGACGACTACGTTACGAAGCCCTTCTCCCCCGCGGAACTGCTGGCCCGGGTGGACGCCCTGTACCGCCGGGTGGGCGGCGACGAGGAGCTGGCCACCGGCGAGCTCGTGCAGGGTCCCTTCCGCCTGAACACCCACAACCGCACCCTTGAAAAAAACGGCGACAGGATAAAGCTGACCCAGGTGGAGTACTCCATAATGAAGCTGTTCATGGACAACCCCGGCAAGGCTCTGTCCCGTGAGGACATCCTCAACGCCGTGTGGGGCCGCAACTACTTCGGCGAGCTGAAGATAGTGGACGTGAACATCCGCCGTCTGCGCATCAAGATAGAGGACGACTCCACCAACCCCACCTACATCACCACCGTATGGGGCTACGGCTACAAGTGGGGGATATGAGACGATAATACAAAATGCGGGCCCGGCCAAGCGGGCCGCATTTTGAGAGGACGAGCAGCTGAGCGGGCGAGCGTTGCCGCCTGCGGTGACGCGAGCTCAGCGGAGCCTGCGAGGACGAGAAAGGAGGTGTTCCGATGCCGGAAGAGAACGAAAAAAAGAGCATACTCGACCTGTTCTCCATAAGATCTCTTAAAAAGCGCTGGTTTTTCGGGAACCTCCTGCCAGTGATCATAATCCTCGTGCTGGCCATCGGTTTCTTCTCCCTTGCCATACGCAGCTACTACTACTCCAGCATGCGCAACGCCCTGGAGACGAAGGCCCGCACCGCCACCGACTTCTTCGCCAACTACGCCACAAACAACTACTCCGCCTATTACGACAGCGCTTACCGGTACATCTCAAACTTCGACGAGGCGGGAAAGCTGGAGCTGCAGTTCATCGACACCCTGGGAAGGGTGCAGATGAGCTCCTACATGGCCACCTCCGGCGTCTCTCCCGGCACCAGCGACATAACCGGCGCGCTGGAGGGCGGCGTGATATCCTACTGGGACGGCCGCAGCGCCACCACCGGCGAGCGTGTTATGGCCGTATGCTCGCCCATCGTCTACGCCAACAGCCAGGTGGTGGGAGCCATGCGCTACGTCACCAGCCTGAAGCTGGTGGACCGGCAGGTGCTGTCCACCATAATGCTGGCCCTGGGCGTGGTGGCGGCCATGCTGCTGCTGGTCATAGCCACCAACATGTTCTTCATCCGCTCCGTTGTGGAGCCGGTGCGTGGCATAACCGCCGCCACCCGGCAGATAGCCGACGGCAGCTACGGCATACAGATACCCAACCCCTACAGCGACGAGATCGGCGAGATGACCGCCGCCATAAACGATATGTCCATGAAAATCAGCCAGTCCGAGCGGGCCCAGACGGAATTCATCTCCTCCGTGTCCCACGAGCTGCGCACGCCGCTGACGGCCATCACCGGCTGGGCGGAGACGCTGGCCTACGAGCAGTCCCTTTCCGAGGACGAGCAGCGTGGTCTGGGCATCATCCTGCGGGAGTCCCGCCGTCTCACCAAGATGGTGGAGGACCTTCTGGACTTCACCCGCCTGCAGGACGGCCGCTTCACCCTCAACGCCAGGGAGATGGACGTGGTGGCCGAGCTGGAGGATACCATATTCGCGTATCAGGAGATACTGCAGCAGGAGGACATGGAGATAATCTACGACCCCTGCGACGAGGAGCTGCCCCTCATAAACGGCGACCCGGAGCGGCTGCGGCAGGTCTTCCTCAACATATTCGACAACGCCGCCAAGTACGCCAAGGACGGCCGGCGGATAGTTGTCAGCACCCACGTGGAGGGTGACGACATAGTTATCCGCATCCGGGACTTCGGCCCCGGCATTCCGGAGGACGACCTTGAAAACGTGAAGATGAAGTTCTACAAGGGCTCCTCCAAGCAGCGGGGCAGCGGCATAGGTCTTGCCGTGTGCGACGAGATAATCCGTTACCACGGCGGCACCCTCAAGCTGTCAAACGCCGAGGGCGGCGGCACCATGGTGACCATAACGGTGCCCGCAAAGCCCGTATTCTGATCGGAAGGAAGCAATACACAGATGGCAAAAAGCCGGAACAGTACCGATTTCCGCACCTCCATCGGGGGGCAGGCCCTTATCGAGGGCATCCTCATGCGGGGCCCCGACACCCAGGCCATAGTGGTGCGCACGAAGGACGGCCTCAAAACGAAGGTCGAGCCGGTGAAAAAGCTCTCGGAAAAATGCAGGATATTCGGGTGGCCCGTCATCCGGGGCGCCGTGGCCTATATCGCCACCCTCGTCAACGGCATGACCGCCCTTTCCTGGTCCGCCGAGCAGGCCGGCGAGGACGACGATACCGTCGCCGAGGAGCCCTCAAAGCTGGACAGATGGCTGGAGGCCCACCTCTCCAAAGAGACGGCGGGCAAGGTGATAATCGCCGTAGCCGTGGTGCTGGGCGTGGCATTGTCGGTGGGACTTTTCTTCCTTATCCCGTCGGTGATAGCCTCCCTTCTCCTCAGGGTGATACACTCAAACTTCATAGTCAACCTCATCGAGGGACTGGTGCGCATAGCCATACTGCTGGTCTATATGTGGATAGTGTCCAGGATGAAGGAGATAAAACGGGTGTGGATGTACCACGGCGCCGAGCACAAGACCATCGCCTGCTACGAGGCCGGCCTTGAGCTGACGGTGGACAACTGCCGTCCCCAGACCCGTTTCCATCCCCGCTGCGGCACCAGCTTCCTTCTCATCGTGATGGTGGTGAGCGTGCTGGTATTCTCCCTTATAAGCTGGAAGGGCGGCGTATGGGAAAATCCCTTCCTGCGGCTCATATTCCGCCTTGCGCTGCTGCCTGTGGTGCTGGGACTGAGCTATGAGGTCATCAAGTACGCCGGCCGTCACGACAACAGACTCACCGCCGTGATATCCGCGCCGGGCAAGGCGCTGCAGCGCCTCACCACCGCCGAGCCGGACGACGGCATGCTGGAGGTGGCCATCGAGGCCCTGAAGCTGGTCATACCCGACGAAAAGGGCAAAGACGAATGGTGAGCGGGCGGTCCGACCGCCGGAGGTCAGGAGAATGAAGACGTACAACGACCTCTATCTTGAGGTGCGCCGCGCCCTGAGGAACGCCGGAGTGGAGCAGTTCTCCCTGGAGGCGAGACTTCTGATATCCGCGGCGGCGAAAAAATCGAAAGAGGAGTTCGTCCGGGACCTGAGCATGTACCCCGGTCCCGAAATCGAGGCGAAGGCCGCCCGGATGGTGGCCCGGCGTCTTGCCGGGGAACCCGCGGCCTACGTGCTGGGCGAGTGGGAGTTCATGGGCCTGCCCTTCGAGGTGGACAGGGACGTGCTCATCCCCCGGCCCGACACCGAAACGCTGGCGGAGGCCGCCATAACCTGGCTTCGCGGACGGCCCGACGGCGCCCGGGTGCTGGACCTGTGCTGCGGCAGCGGCTGCATCGGCATATCCATCGCCGCGGCAGGCGGCTCCAGCCGGGTGGTGCTCATAGACAATTCCATGGCCGCCCTGCGGCTGGCCCGCAGGAACGTTCTGCGCAACAACGCCGCAAGAAACGTCACCTGCATCGCGGCGGACGCGCTGAAGGCCCCGCCGGTGCTGCTGGGAAAATACGACCTTATCGTGTGCAATCCCCCGTATATCGCCACGTCGGAAATAGAAACCCTCGACTCCTCCGTGAAGGACTTCGAGCCCCGGGCCGCCCTGGACGGCGGCTGGGACGGAAAGCTCTTCTACCGCAACATCATCCCCAACTGGAAGACCATTCTGAAAGACGGGGGCTGCATGATGTTCGAGTGCGGCGAGGGGCAGGCTGAATTCGTGGTAAACCTCCTCCGCAAGGAGGGCTTTTCAAGAGCAGGTACATTAAAGGACGCCGCCGGCGTTGACCGGGTGGCTGCCGGAATAATATAAGGAGAATACTATGGCCGACAGAAAGAGAACCGATACCCCCGCCGCCGCCTCACCGGACAACAGAAAGCTGGCTCTGGAGACGGCGATTTCCCAGATCGAGAAAAATTACGGCAAGGGCTCCATCATGCGCCTTGGCGACGGCATGCAGGTGAACGTTGAGGCTATCCCCACCGGCTCCCTGTCCCTTGACCTGGCGCTGGGCATCGGGGGACTTCCCCGGGGCCGCATAGTGGAGATCTACGGACCGGAGTCCTCCGGCAAGACCACCCTGGCCCTTCACGCCGTGGCCTCCGCCCAGAAGCTGGGCGGCGAGGCGGCGTATATCGACGCTGAGCACGCCCTTGAGCCCGCTTACGCCAGAGCCCTCGGCGTGAACATCGACAACCTGCTGCTGGCCCAGCCCGACTCCGGCGAGGACGCCCTGGCCATCGCCGAGACGCTGGTGCGCTCCGGCGCGCTGGACGTGGTGGTCATCGACTCCGTGGCGGCCCTGGTGCCCAGAAGCGAGATAGAGGGCGAGATGGGCGACAGCTCCGTGGGCGTGGTGGCCAGGCTCATGAGCCAGGCCCTTCGCAAGCTGGCCGGCGCCATATCCAAGACCCAGTGCATCGTCATCTTCATCAACCAGCTGCGTGAGAAGATAGGCGTTATGTACGGCAACCCGGAGACCACCCCCGGCGGCCGCGCTCTGAAGTATTTCGCCTCCGTGCGCATTGACGTGCGCCGGGTGGAGACTCTCAAGAACGGCTCCGAGATGGTGGGCAACCGCACCCGGGCCAAGATAGTCAAGAACAAGGTGGCTCCCCCCTTCAAGGAGGCGGAGTTCGACATAATGTACGGCGAGGGCATCTCCCGCTGGGGCGAGCTGGTGGACCTGGGCGTGAAGCTGGACCTCATCGAAAAGGGCGGCGCCTGGTACACCTTCAACGAGATGCGCATCCAGGGCAGGGACGGCATAAAGCAGTTCCTCAAGGACCATCCCGACGTGGCCGACGAGCTGGAGGCGAAGATCCGCGAGAACTCCTACAAGCTGCTGACGCCTCAGGCCCGTATCGCCGCCAGAGCGGCCGGCCGCGCCGTTGACATCGACGCCGACGACTTCGAAGGCTGACGTCGGAACAAGCTCCATATCGCTTTTTCAACCGCCATGCTTCGCATCGCGGTTGAAAGAGCGCTCATTCCGCTGTTCCTCCTCTCAAAATTGAACCCGCTTCGCTGGGCTTCAATTTTGTTTCGAGCAGGAGTCGACAGCCCTTGGGGATGGGGCGCCGAGGTCGTCGCCCCCTACGACCAAGAACCCAAAGGCTTTCCCACAGGGGAGGCAAGATATTTAATTGAGGAGAAACCATGCTTACAGACGGCACGAAGGCGCTGGCCTTCCGATATCTCGACCGGCGGGACTACTCCGTCAGGGAGCTGACGGATAAGCTCACAGAAAAGGGCGTCTCCCCCGAGGAAGCGGAGGAGTGCTGTCAGTGGCTGTGTTCTCTGCACCTGCTGGACGACGAGCGCTACGCCGCCCTGGCGGTGCGTCACTACGCCGCAAAGGGATACGGCGTGAACCGCGTGCGGCAGGAGCTGCAGCGCCGGGGCGTGCCCCGGGAACTGTGGGACGCCGCCCTTGAGGAGATGCCGGAGGATACCGACACCCTGGAGTCCCTGGCCGCCGCAAGGCTGCGGGGCGCCGACGACAGAAAAGCCGTGACGAGGGCCGCCAACGCTCTCATCCGCCGGGGATTTCCCCCCTCGGAGGTTTGGGACGTCATCCGCCGCCTGCGCCGGGACACCGACGGGTCAGGCGCCGACTGATCAAAGCAAATAAAAGGGCCGTGCCCTTTTTTTCGGAGGATACGCATGGAGGGAAAGATATCCCTGATATCGCTGGGCTGCGCTAAAAATCTCGTGGATTCCGAGCAGATGCTCCGCCGTCTCGAGGACGCGGGCTTCACCCCCGCCGACGAGCCGGAGGGGGCAGACGCCGCCGTAATAAACACCTGCGCGTTTATCGAGAGCGCCAAGATGGAGGCCATTGAGAACATCCTCTATCTCGCCCAGCTGAAAAAAGAAGGAAAACTGAAAAAGATTGTCGTGGCGGGCTGCCTTGCCCAGCGCTACGCCGAGGAGCTCCCCGACGAGCTTCCGGAGGTGGACGCGTTCGTGGGCACCGGCAGCTTCGGAGACATCGTGGAGGCCGTCACCGCCGTTCTGAGCGGAGAGAAGGGCCGCGCCTACATGGGCGACATCAGCGCCCCCCTTGCCGAGTACGGCCGCGAGGTATCCACCGGACCGGGCTGGGCATATCTGAAGATAGCCGAGGGCTGTTCCAACGCCTGCGCCTACTGCGTGATACCCTCCATCCGGGGTAAATACCGCTCCCGTCCCATGGAGGACGTACTGGAAGAGGCGAAGAAGCTTGCCGCCGACGGGGTGAAGGAGCTCATAGTCATTGCTCAGGACATCACCATGTACGGCGTGGACCTCTATAAAAAGCGCCGCCTTGCCGAGCTGATCGAAGAGCTGTGCAAAACAGACGGCATAGAGTGGATAAGACTGCACTACCTCTACCCCGACGCCATGGACGACGAGCTTATAGACGTTATCGCCCGGCAGGAGAAGGTGCTGAAGTATCTTGACATCCCCATCCAGCATATAGACAACACGATCCTGAAGATGATGCGCCGCCGGGGCACCGGCGACGAGATCCGCACGCTCTTCGCGAAGCTCCGGGAACGTATTCCCGGCGTGGTGCTGCGCACCAGCGTCATCGCCGGTCTGCCCGGCGAGGGCGAGGAGGAGTTCGAGGAGCTGGCCGGGTTCCTGCGTCAGGCGAAGATCGAGCGGGCAGGAGTGTTCGTCTACTCCCCCGAAGAGGGCACCCCCGCCGCCCTCATGGACCGCCCGGACACCGAGACCGCCGAGGAGCGGGCCGAAGCGCTGGAGAACGTGCAGGCGGAGATTATGGCCGGATTCAACGCCTCCCGGGTGGGAAAGCTTGAAAAGGTGCTGTGCGAGGGCTTTGACGAGGACACGAGCCTGTGGATAGGCCGCAGCTTCGCCGAGAGCCCCGACGTGGACGGCGTGATACTCTTCTCCGCCGAAAACGCCGAGCCCGGCAGATTTTACAGCGTGCGCCTCCGGGGCGAGCTGGACGGCGACATGGTGGGCGAGGCCGAATTCTGACAGGCCCGCGAAAGAAAGGAAGGAATTGAATATGAATCTTCCCAACAAGCTGACGACGCTGCGCGTCATACTCATCCCGGTGTTCATGGTCCTTTTGCTGACGGGCCGCAACTACTGGGCGCTGGCCGTTTTCATAATCGCCAGCCTTACCGACTTCCTTGACGGGCAGATAGCCCGGAAGCACAATCTCGTCACCAATTTCGGCAAGTTCATGGACCCCCTTGCCGACAAGCTGCTGGTGTTCTCCGCCCTGCTCATCTTCATTCAGACCGGTCAGATGGCCGCCTGGGCCGTGATGATAGTGCTTACCCGCGAGTTCGCCGTGTCCGGCCTGCGCATGCTGGCCGCCAGCGACGGCCGGGTGATGGCCGCCGGATGGTCCGGCAAGATAAAGACCACCTGCACCGACATCGGCATATGCGCCATGATGGTGCCCCCCGTGGCCGGCGTCGTCCTGTTCGGCAGCTTCACGATAAACGACCTGTGCGTGTGGATCATCGTGCTGACCACCCTGTACTCCGGCGCGGAGTACTTCATCAAGAACAGGGACGTATTCTCCGGCGGGATGTGATCCGCCCCGTCCCCGCGACCCAGTATTCTTTTTCGTAAGGTGACTGTATGTATCTCTACAATTCCGCAACTCACAAGAAAGAGCTTTTCGTTCCCAACAGCCCCGACATCGTGAAGATGTACACCTGCGGCCCCACCGTGTACCACTTTGCCCACATCGGCAATCTGCGCACCTACATGATGGAGGACGTGCTGGAGAAGTATCTGCGCTACAGCGGCTACAACGTAAAGCGGGTAATGAACATAACCGACGTGGGCCATCTCACCGGCGACAACGACACCGGCGAGGACAAGATGCTCAAGGGCGCCCAGCGGGAGCACAAGACCGTCATGGAGATAGCA
>JAEETR010000163.1 GCA_016286595.1 Oscillospiraceae bacterium
CTGGTAATAGTAGCGCTCCTCCGCCTCTACGATAAAGCTGTAAAGCCCCGTGCCGAAAAGACTGTCAACGGATTTGGGCGTACCGTCCAGAGAGAATACCTCGATGTAATCGTAGTCGTTCTCCCGCTGTTCCCTTATGAGCAGGAAGCTGCTGCCCTTCTGGGTGTGCACCAGCCACGCCGTAATGTCGAAGCACCACATGTCCTCCACGGTCAGCTGCTCCGTGCCCACGCTGATCTCCATGGAGGTGATGGCGTACTCATCCCAACAGGCGTTTATCTCTACGGTGTCAAGCTCGCCGTCATCATCCAGGTCCGCGTCCTCGGTCATGCCCACGGTCAGGGCCTTTATCCAGCTTTCTGAGGTGCTGACGTACTTGTCGTTGAAAATCTCCGGTATCTGGCTGAACAATATGGTCACGCTCAGCGTCCCGTCGGCGAAGGAGGCTATATCATAGGGACTGAACCAGAAGGTCACGCCCTGATTGTCGATCGTCCAGGCTATCAGCTCTCCGTCTATCTCTTCGGCGACGCCCTCCTCAAGGGAGAAGAAGCTGACGTCGGGATACTTCTCCCGCAGTCTGCCGCACACCAGATCCGCAAGGCCTTCGGTGTCGGTAAAGACGTCATCCAGGTATATCAGCTCGCCGCTGGCGCAGTCGATGTTCACGCCGCTGACCCAGTTCACGGGGTGGATGCCGCCGGAATACTCGTTGCCCTTGAGCAGGAAGCTCAGGACCTTCTCGTCAGCGCGCACCACGCCGTAGCTGAACTCGTCGAAATAGTTGTAGAAATACTCGATATCGCCGTCGCCGTAATCCTCCTCGGCGTACTCGATGAGGTGCTCCAGGTCGTGGGTGCAGTCCATCTGGCTGTTGCCGAAGTCGAGATAATCCCGCAGCTCGGGCAGATCCTCACCGGTGAGCATGGCGCCGTCGCCGTCTCTGCCGGAGGCGGCGATGATGGGCCACAGAACGTAGGCAAGGCGCGCGCTGCCGTCCTGTGTCCAGTGGTCGAGATACGTGTCGGAAAGCGACACGGCCAGCTTTTTCACGTTATCCCGCCCGGGCGTCTGGGGCTGCGGGGGCGGTACCGGGGCGTCGCCGGAGGGCTCGGCCTTGTCAGGCTGAGTACTCTCGGGTTCAGTCTTGTCGGGCTCCGTCTTTTCCGGTGCCGTATCGGGCTCAGCGGGGGCCGTATCGGCGGGCTTGGACCCGTCGGGGGCAGCCGCGGAGGAGCCGGTGTCGGTCTTGGGAGCGTCGGGCTCCGGCGTTTTGCTGCAGGAGACCAGGCACAGCGCCATGGACAAAACCAGCAGCAATGCAGTTATTCTCTTCATCTTTCGCATCTCTCCACTTCGCGCCGCGCTCATTTTATGTCGGAGTAGAGCTCTATATCGTAAACCTTATCGGCGTAGAGCTCCTTGAACGCCTCCACCACGGAGGCCTTGTCCTCGTGATAGGTGACGCCGAACCATTTGTCCCCGGTCTTGAGGACCTTCACGGTGCAGCGGCCGGCCTTCAGTTCAGCGTCCACTATGGTGGGCAGCAGATATTCGTCCTTCAGCGGGTCGGCCATTCCGGCCTTGAACTCGCCGAAGCCCTTGTCCAGCACGTCCATGAACTCAGGCGGGAACATCCAGAAGTTCATCGACACGAGGCTGTTCACGTCCAGCGCTCTTCCCTCGGTCTCGGCGCCGCCGGCGGTCTTGACGATGTTCTTCGTCTCGTCGATGCCGATGAGGTTGCCGTCCGCGTCCACGCTGCAGATGCCCCGGGTGACGCCGCCGTTGTCGGACAGAGTGTTCTTCATTATGTAGCTGACCATGCCGTAATCGCCGGGGTCGGTGCAGGTCTGCATGAACTCGAAAGCCTTCCTGTACGCCTCGCGGCCGTAATAGTCGTCGGCGTTTATGACGGTGAAGGGTCCGTCCACAAGGCCCTTGCAGCTGAGCACCGCCTGACCCGTACCCATGGGCTTGGTGCGGCCCTCGGGAGCGTCCTCGGGCAGGGACTGATAGGCGTAGGCCCATTTCACCCCGAGCTCGGTGAAGCGCTTCTCCATCCTCTCGCCGATGACCTCGTAGAAATCGTCGTAGATATCTTTTCTGATGATGAATATGACCTTGTTGAAGCCTGCGGCGATGGCGTCGTGGATGGAATAGTCGATGATGAGCTCGCTGCCGGGTCCCACCTTTTCAAGCTGCTTCACGCCGCCGCCGTAGCGGGAGCCGATACCGGCCGCCATTATAACCAGAGTATAGTCCATAAAACGTACCTCTTTTCTTTCTTCTTGCGGACGCGTCCGCTGTCGTAGCCGATATCAGTTTATCAGTTCGGAGATGAACTGTCAACGCGCCCGGCCATATAAAAGCTCCGCAGGCCGTGCCTGCGGAGCTTTTTGGTTATCATACGCGGAGAGATCGTCAATCCTCGGGCTTCACGCCTCTGCCCAGGTTGACCTGGTGCATGAAAGGATGGGAGTCGGGCAGGGTGCGGGGCAGCTCGGGGGGAATGAGCTTGAGCAGTTCCACGTCGTGATCGGTCTTGACCTCGCACTCCCGGTCGAAGCACATGGTGACCACGTGGTCGGCGGTGGTGGGCTCCCAGGCGGGGATGCCGGGGTGGTTGGGATCGCCCTTCTTCGCGAACTCTATCCACGCGGTGGTCATCTGGTCCTGCAGCTTCTCGGACACGTCGGGGATGTACTCAGCCTCGATATACTGCGCGTTGTGGAACACGTAGCACTCCTCGGCGTTGTGCCAGGGCAGGGTGCCGCCGTTGAAGGGGCACTCCAGGTTGAAAAGCCAGGTCCAGGTCTTGCCGCCGGCCTCGGCTCTCTTTTTGGAGAAGTTTATGCTGCCCTCTCTCATGCGCTTGCCTATATACAGCGCGTCTGCGATATTTCTGCCGGGGTACGCCTTTTTGAACAGTTCGATGACCCGGTCGGTATTGTCGCCCAGGCGCTCCTTCATTATGGCGTACTTCTGCTCCTCGCTCCAGCGGTTCTTGAGCCCGTCGCCGAACTTAACGCTGTAATTGTTGGCGCTTTCGGAGTACACGTTGCCCACCAGCAGGGGGATGTGCAGGCTCTCCCTGCGGAAGCCGTGGGTCAGCGGGTGGCCCATGAAGTACTCGCCGTCGGGCAGGGGGCACCAGTCCACGGCCACTCCCCTTCTCTGCTGCAGGTTGTAGATGGCCTTGGACGCGGCGTCAGCAAGGTCGTAATAGTTGACCGTCTCCAACTCCTTCACGTTCTCTGGGGCGATGCTGAGATACTTCAGGATATCCGCGGCCACCTCCTGACGGCCCAGCCGCGTCTCCTCGGGGGAGATGGTCTCCCTCACGTTGGCGCCGCCGGACTGCATCACAGCCCTGTGGAAAAGCCCGTCAGCCGCCGGGGTCTGCATCAGGTAGCACACCTTGCTGCCGCCGCCGGACTGGCCGAAGATCATCACGTTGTCCGGGTCGCCGCCGAAATTGGCGATATTGTCCCGGATCCACTCCAGGGCCATGACCAGGTCGGCAAGGCCGACGTTGACGGAGTTTTTGTACTCCTCACCATACTTGCTCAGGTCGAGATAGCCCAGCACGTTGAGACGGTGGTTCATGGACACCACCACCACGTCGCCGTAGGCGGACAGGTTTTCACCGTCGTAGCTGAAAAGCTCGACGCTGGAGCCGGTGGAGAAGCCGCCGCCGTGTATCCACACCATGACGGGCTTTTTGGCCTTCGGGTCAAGGGACTGGGTCCACACGTTCAGGTTGAGGCAGTCCTCGTCCTGGGGATAGTAAAAGTGGGGCACGTAATAGTTGTCGTGGGCGATGGGGGTGTTGAGCTCCGGGCACACGTAGCCGTACTGTATGGCCTCCTTTATCCCCTCCCAGGGAGCCACCCTCTCGGGCATGTGGAAGCGCTTTGCGGTGGCGTACTTTATGCCGCGGAAGATATAGGTGCTGTCTATCTTCAGACCGCGGAGCTTGCCCTCTTTGGTCTGCGCAACGGGGTCGTCGTAGGTGCACACGACCTCGCTGGTGAGCTTACGCATATACATCTTTCAATTTCCTCCTTTTCCTCGGGCTCAGAGGGACTGCCTGGGGCCGCCGCCGAGTATGCCGGCGTCGCGGCGGCGGAAGGAAGGCTGCGCACGGCCGCCGCCCAGCACGTCCATCAGTTCCTTATCGTGGTCGTAGACCATGTGCACGTCCCTGTCGAAGATCATCGTGCCCACCTTCTCGCCGTCCTCGGGGTGCCATACGGGCATACCGGGGTGGTTGGGGTCGCCGGTCCTTGCGTACGCCACCCAGGCGCCGGTCATGATATCCTGCAGCTCCTCGGTCACGCCGGGGATGTAGGAGGCCTCGAGGTAGTTGGCGTTGTGGAAAACGTAGGCCTCCTCCATGTTGTGCCAGGGCACGGTGCCCTTGTTCAGGGGGGCCATAAGTGTCAGCAGATAGTTGTAGGTGGGGGCGCAGCCGTCCTTTATGCGGCGGGCGATTATCTCGTAGGCGCCGATACGGTAGTAGTCGCCGATGAACAGAGCACCGGCGATATTGCGTCCGGGATACGCCTTTTTGAAAGCGGCGACGACGGCGTCGGTCTTGTCGCCGAAGCGCTTTTTCAGCTGCTCCATCTTCTCCTCCTCGGTCCAGTCGTCAAGGGCCTTGGAGATGGGCTCCAGCGCGAAGTTGTTGTTCTGCTCGCCCAGGCAGGTGCCGATTATCAGAGGCACGTTCCTGACCTCGGGCCGCCAGCCGTAAAGCACGGGCTGACCGAGATAGTAATCGTCGTCCTTGGTCGCGCCCATGAAGAAGGTGTGGCCGAATTTCGCCTTCACGTCCTCCTGAGCCGCCACCGCGGCACGGACCAGCTTGTAATAGGGCACCTTCTCCACTTCGTGGACGTTTTCGGGGGCGATGTTCAGCTGGGCCAGGATGCGCTCGGCCAGATACTGGGACTCCTCGAGAGTGCCGTCACCGTCGCCCTTATGGGCGCCGGACTGGATGATGGCCTTGTGATAAAGGCCGTCTGCCGCCGGGGTGTTGAACAGCGAGCGGACCTTGGCTCCTCCGCCGGACTGGCCCATGATGGTCACGTTGTTGGGGTCGCCGCCGAAGGCCTCGATGTTGTCACGGACCCACTCCAGGGCCATGACCAGGTCCGCAAGGCCGGCGTTGCCGGAGTACTTGTACTCGTCGCCGTACTTGCCGAAGTCGGTGTAGCCGATGACGTTGAGACGGTGGTTCAGGGATACGAAGACCACGTCGCCCCAGGCGGAGATCTCCTCGCCGTCGTAGGCGTAGAGCTCGATGGAGGAACCGGTGGCCCAGCCGCCGCCGTGTATCCACACCATGACGGGCCTCTTGGCGTTCTTGTCCAGGTGCTGGGTCCAGACGTTTATGTACTGGCAGTCCTCATCCTGGCAGTAGTGATAGTGGGGAACGTTGTACTCGTCGTGAGCAATGGGGGTATTGAGCTCGGGGCAGACGGGGCCGTAAATGATGGCCTCCTTGATACCCTCCCAGGGCTCTACAGGTTTGGGCAGATGGAACCTCTCAGCCTTGGCATATTTGATGCCGCGGAAGATGAAGGAGCCCTCCACCACGAGACCACGGAGCTTGCCCGCCTTGGTCTCAACGACGGGGTAATCCGGGTCGCTTATGACCTGTCTGGTCAGTTTTCTGGGGAACATAAACTACCTCCTGATATGTTAATTGGTTTCTTTCCTGTGTCGCTGTGTATCCAGGTTGTATTGTACCATAATTTCGCAGGTAAAACAATACAAAACGCTATTTGCGTAACAAAAATTGCCGTCCGTTTTCGTCAATATGCCGATTATTCGGGCAGAATATTTGCCGTTCGCGGCGGTATATGAAAAATATCTGCCGCCGCCTATATGCAAAAGGCGGCCTTTGGTGTAAAATAAAGTCAAAGGAAAACGCTTAAAGGAGGCGCGAAATGTATCCTATCGAAGAGAGCAGATGCGTGGAACATCTGGCGGGACTTGTCAGGTTCCCCACGGTGAGCAACAGCGACGACGAGCTTATGGATTTTGAGCCCTTCTTCGCCATGCACCGATATCTCGAGCAGGCCTATCCTCTGGTGCACGCCACCCTCGACCGGGAGATCGTGGGCAGGGCCGGGCTGCTGTATCACTGGAAGGGCACCGGCAAAAGCTCCAATCCTCCCCTGCTGTTCATGGCCCATCAGGACGTGGTGCCCGAGGGCGACCCGAATTCCTGGACCTATCCCCCCTACGAGGGGCGCGTATCCGAGGGGCAGGTGTGGGGCCGCGGTTCCGGCGACTGCAAGGCCAATATCGTGGCCCAGCTGGAGGCTGTGGAACACCTTATAAGCACGGGCTATCAGCCGGATTTCGACGTGTATCTGGCCTACGGCTACAACGAGGAGGTGGGCTCCGGCAAGGGCGAGGGCTCCAGCGCCTATATGATCTCCCATCTGCTGGAGGACCGGGGCGTCCGTCTGGGCGGCGTGCTTGACGAGGGCAGCGGCCTTCATCTCGATACGGGCATCGACCCTCCCAGATACGTATGCAGCATAACTCTGGGCGAGAAGGGTTACGCCGACTATGAGATATCCCGCAGCGACCCGGGCGGACATTCCAGCGCACCGGGCAAGAAGGGCGGACTGTACTACATAGCCAAGGCCATCGAAGCCATCGAGGAAAACCCCTTCCACTACCGGCTCACTCCGGTGATGGTCGATAAGTACAAGGCGCTGGCGCCCCTGTACAAGGACGAAAAGATGCGCCGCGTCTTCTCCGACCTGGAGGCCAACTGGGAGGAGGCCGTGCCCATCATCGACGCCGATCGGCAGTTGGCAGCCATGTTCCACACCACCATGGCCGTGACCATGGCCTCCGGCTCAGCCAAGGAGAACATCCTGCCGGAGAGAGCGTCCATAAACGTGAACGTGCGTCTTTTGGACGGCGACACCCTGGAGGACGCCCAGAAGCATCTTGAGAGCATAGTTCCGGCGGAGTGCCGGGTGCGGCTGGTGCGGGGCAACGAGGCGTCCCCCACCTCGGTGTACGAGGGCAGGTTCAAGGATCTCATCGTGGACATCTGCCGGGAGCGCAGCAGCGGCGATATGCTGACGGTGCCGGGCATCATGGCCGGCGGCACCGACGCAAAGTACATGTACAACATCTGCGACCACGTGTACCGTTTCTCCTCCTTCATAAGCCGGGGAGAACCCGGCGGCGGCGCCCATCAGGCCAACGAGAGCATGAGCATAGCCCAGCTGGTCAGCGGCCCGGAGTTCTACATCCAGCTGATAAAGCGGTACGGAACGGCGTGAGAACGGCTCAAAGCCGTCCGCCGCACTGTTTGTGCAAAAAAGGGACGCGCTCAACGCGCGTCCCTCTTTTTTTGCCCCCCGAAACGAAACCGGCGCCGGGCCATGCCCGGTGCAATCCAACAATAAAGGCAGCCTTACGGCTGCCTTTATTGTTGGAGCGGGGTACGGGAATCGAACCCGCCTCCTAAGCTTGGGAAGCTCATGTACTACCGATGTACTAACCCCGCCCGTTCTGTCGTGGCGCTATTATAGCAGAAACGGCATGGGATTTCAAGGGGAAACGGGGCGGCCTTTTCCCCTCTTCTAAATCCGCCGGGCGCCTCATATTATTCGGACAAGGACGATAAGGAGGTTCCCTATGACGCTACGCAGATCTCTTGCCGCCGCGCTGGCGGTTTTTTCCCTCATCTCCCTGCCCGCCGGGGCCGTCACCTCCTCCCAGCAGGCGGCGCTGGACGCGGCGGAGATAGACGAGTCCGTGTTTCTTGACGGCGACATCGCCATAACAGCCGACGCCCTGACCGTTGACGCCCCCTCCGCTATCCTTATGGAGCGGGAGACGGGCACGGTCATCTGGGAGAAGAACGCCGACGAGCGGCTGCGGCCCGCCAGCGTGACGAAGGTGATGACCATGCTGCTCATAGCCGAGGCTGTGGACAGCGGCACCCTCAGTCTCGACGAGCCCGTGAGCGTGTCGGCCCGGGCCGCCGGCATGGGCGGAAGTCAGGTGTTCCTTTCAGAGGGTGAGACGCTGAGCGCGGGCGAGATGCTCAAGTGCATCGCCGTTTCCTCCGCCAACGACGCGGCGGTGGCCATGGCGGAGCATATGGCCGGAACGGAGGACGCCTTCGTGTCCATGATGAACCGGCGGGCGGCGGAGCTGGGCATGGAAAACACGGCCTTCACCAACTGCACGGGTCTTTTCGACGACCCCGCCCATCTCACCACCGCCAGAGACATAGCCGTGATGTCCCGGGAGCTGGCCGCCCACCGATGGGTGCGGGAGTACACGACCATCTGGACCGACTCCATCCGCGGCGGCTCCTTCGGCCTTACCAACACCAACAAGCTCATACGCTACTACAGCGGCGCCACGGGGCTTAAAACGGGCTTCACCTCGGCGGCGGGTTACTGCCTTGCCGCCACAGCGGAGAGGGATGGCGTGGAGTATATCGCCGTGGTGATGCGGTGCGGCACCTCCGCCCAGCGGTTCGACAGTGCGAAAACGCTGCTGAGCTTCGCCTTCGCCAACTATACGCTGCTGCCCGTGACCGCCGGGGAGGCGCTGCCGCCCATACCGGTAAGGCTGGGGCGGGAGGGCTTCGTCCAGCCCGTGATGGCCGAGGGCGTATCGGTGCTGGTGCGCCGCACGTCCGTGCCGGATATAGAGCGGACGCTGGAGCTGGCATCCTCCCTGACGGCTCCGGTATCCGCGGGACAGGAGATAGGCCGGCTGACGTTCCGCGCGGACGGGACGGAGCTGATCTCCCTGCCCGTGACGGCGGACGCCGCGGTGGAACGGGCCGGGTGGGGCGACATATTCTCCCGGATCACGGCGTTTTTCTTCTTCGGCGGCAGGTAGACGCCGGGCCGCCTCCTGCGCCCGTATCCCGTCTCCAAAAAAAACGCTTTTCCTCCGATTATCGGTTGAAGTCGGCGGGAGAAAATGATAAGATATATACATCAAATGAAAAGGGGTGGTCAGCATGGTCAACGTCATCATGGGACTCAAGGGCTCGGGAAAGACGAAGCGGCTAATCGACCTGGTAACGGAGGCGGCTTCCAGGGAGATCGGAAACGTCGTGTGTATCGAGAAGGGCACTACTCTCACCTTTGACATCCCCCACAGCGTCAGGCTCATCTTTGCTCCCAACTATGACTTCGGCAACGGCTACGAGTACCTCAAGGGCTTCATCAGCGGCCTTCACGCCGGAAATTACGACATAACCCAGATATTCATTGACGGCCTTTTCCAGATCGCCGGCACCGATTCC
>JAEETR010000164.1 GCA_016286595.1 Oscillospiraceae bacterium
AGAGCTGTCTCCGCGAACAGGAGGGACACGCCCTCCCGCCGGGAGTAGTCACACAGGGCCTCGTCGCCGGTCAGCCCGATGACCGACACGGGGCTAAATTCATCCTCGTCTATGGGCACCACCAGATGCTTTTCGTCGCCGCTGACCTGCACCGTCACCACAGCGGTGCTCTCGTCGCAGTAGCTCTCCAGCACTCTGGCGCTCCAGCCCTCACCATTTATCTCCGCATCCTGGGTGACGATGAGCTCCGCGGCCTCCTGAGGCATCTCACCCTTGTTGGGGTTGGCGTAAAGCTGTCGCAGGCCGAAGATATTTGCCGCGTAGGCCGCGGCCCCCACGGCCAGAACAAGCGATGCTGCCAGGGCAAAAACAATAACTCTTTTCATCCTTTTGCGCGTTATCCTTTCCGGACTTTCCCGTATGCCGTCCGGGCAGAACTGAGCCGATTCGCTTATAAACCTGTCGTCAAGGCCATTCAGCGCCCTGGAGATTGTTTCCCGCCTCATACAGGAAATCCCTCCTTTGTAAGATAGTTTTTCAGTTTTCCTCTGATTCTGAAAAGGCGGACGGCCAGGCTGTTGGCCGTGGTGCCGGCCATTTTGGCTATGTCCTGTACCGAATCGGAGTACCAGTACCGCCGGGTGAAGATAAACCTGTCGGAGTAGCCAAGCTCGGCCAGAAAGTCGTTGATGGCCTTTGCCAGCTCCCTTGCCTCTATCTCGTCCTCGACACTGCCGCTGTCGGGCAAATATTCCTCCAGTTCCTCCAGCGCCGCGTCATACTGGCTGTTCCGCTTCGCCGCCGTGTTGGCGTGGTACCGGGCGGTGGCAAGATTGCGTGCAATTTTGCAAACGAAGGTGCGCAGCGGCGACGGACGGCTTGGCGGGATGACGTTCCACACCGCAAGATACGTGTCGTTGACGCACTCCTCGGCGTCCTGCACATTCCCAAGGATATTGCGTGCCACCCTCGATACGGCGGCGCCGTGCTTTCTGTCCAGCTCGGTGACGGCCTGCTCTGAGCGCTCAAAGAGCAGGTCTATGATTTTCTCGTCTGTCATGGCTTGTCACCTCTTTCCGCCTTCGCCTATATACTATGTTTTTCCGGCCTGATATTAACATAAAATTTGACAGGAGTGATTTTATCACAAATAATTTGGCCGAAGAATGACACTGAAATAAAAAACGCAGGTACTGAAAAGTACCTGCGTTTTCTTACTTTTAACTTATGCCCACTCCCGGGTCCTGGGGGTCTCGGGCTTGGGGGGCCTTTCGTAGGCCACCACCACGTGGCGGTTGGGCTCGGTGCCGGTGGAGAAGGTGGTAACGCCCTCGAAGTCCTGCAGCGCGGCGTGGATGACGTGGCGCTCGTAGGCGTTCATGGGCTCCAGGGTGACGCTGCGGCGGTACTTGACCACCTTGTTGGCCACTTTGACGGCCAGCTGGGTCAGGGCGTCGGTGCGCTTGGCGCGGTAATTCTCCGCGTCTATGCTTATCTTGACCCTGTCGTCCTTGTCGCGGTTCACCACGTAGTTGGACAGATGCTGGATGGCGTCCAGCGTCTCGCCCCGGCGGCCGATGATGGCGCCGGCGTGGGGACCGGAGAGAACGGCGCTGATGGAACCGTCTTCACCGACGCTGGTGCTTATCTCGGCGGTGACGCCCATGCGCTCGAAAAGACCGGTGAGGAACTGGGTGAGCTTCTCCTCGGGGGTGTCCATCTCCTCGTAGCTGACCTTGAGCACGGTGGGCTGGCCGCCTATGCCGAGGAAGCCGGAACGGCCCCGCTCGATTATCTCAACGGATACCTCGTCTCTTTCCCGCCCCAGCTGCGCCAGAGCGGCGGCAAGGGCCTCTTCCTCGGTCTTGCCGGAGATCTGAATAGATTTTATCATAATTTAGTATAACTCCTGTTAAGTTGCTCCCGCGGGATAGTGAGGATCAATCCTCTTCCTCCTCGGTCTCCCCGCCGTCGGGATCGGCAGGGGCGGTATCGCCGCCGCCGTATCTGTTGGGGTCGTAAGCCCTGCCGCGGGCATAGCGGCGCTGACCCACCCTCGAAGGATCCTCCTGGGGCTCCTCGCCGGGGGCGCGGTTCTTCTTCTCCCACTCGGCCGCCTTGACGGCCTGCTCCTCCCGGGCCTGAATCTGCTGCTTGCGTTTGGAGGTGCTGGGATTGACGGCAGTGGCGTTCTCGGAGCGCAGACGCTCGGTCTCCGCCCGCTTGGCCTCAAGCTCGGCCTCCCGCTCTCTGGCGGCGAAGTCGGCGGCCTGCACCTCTGCGGCCAGCGTCTTCATATAGTGTTTGGTGGTGAAGACGTCCTGAACGATACCCAGAACGGTGCCTATGAGCCAGTAAATGCTCAGTGCGGCGGGCATGATGAAGCCGAACCACAGCGTCATGAGGGGCATCATGAAGAGCATGGCCTCCATGGTGTCGCCGCTGTTGGACGGACCGGTCACCTGCTCGTTGAGCTTCTTGGTGATGTGGTTTGAAAGATAGGTGAACGCTACGGTTATCACGGGGATGAGGAACAGGCCCAGGCCCGGTCCCCACACGCTGGGGTCATGCCAGTCGGTGCGCCAGAAGAACTGCCAGTCGGGCACCTCTCCCAGGTTAACGCCCAGGAAATCGTAGTTGAGCTGCCGAAGACCCTGGACAGCCAGGTCCTTGAAGGCGCTCCAGTGCTCGGTGATGTACTGGATCTGGGCGATCTCGGTGTAGCCGGCTCTGACCGAGTTGAAAAGCGCGCTGCCGTCCGACGCGTACAGAAGGTTGTACAGCAGGCCGCCCTTGGAAAGAAGGGCGGAGTCCACGCCCATCATGGTGGTGATGGGGCAGCGGATGGCGTAGTAAAGTGCGATGAGTATGGGAAAGGGGAGAAGACCCCAGATGCAGCCGCCGGCGGGGTTTATATTGTGCTCACGGTAGAGCTTCTGCGTCTCCTCATTCAGCTTCTGCTGGTTGCCGCCATGCTTCTTCTTCAGCTCGTTGAGCTGGGGCTGGATGAGCATGGTCTGTACCTGGCCTTTTTTCTGCTTCATGGAAAACGGAAGCAGTATCACTCTGACTATGATGGCGAACAGGATTATGGCCAGACCGTAGTTTCCTATGAACTCGTAAAGCCACATTAGAAGCATGCCGAAAGGGCGTGCAATCTGTCTCATTAACGTCTCCCATCTGGCCGTGGGTCACGGCACAGGATCATAAGGGTTGAAATTTGCCGGGGAATGAAAGGGATGACAGCGAAGAAGCCTTTTCACAGCCAGATACGAACCCTTTGCCGCGCCGTACTTCTCTATGGCCTGCATGGCGTACACCGAGCAGGTGGGGATGAAGATGCAGCTTGGCCTCGTGTAGGGGGAGATGAACCGCCGGTAACACCTTATAAGAAATAAGAGGATCCTTTTCATTTCAAGATACCCATAGACCCGGCAAGGCGCAGAAAGTCCTCCTCCATCTGGGAGTAGGACGCGCCTGCGGCGCTGTGACGGGCCACGGCCACGATGTCATAGCCCGGCTTGAAGCGGGCTTCGTTGGTGCGGTATATCTCTCTTATGCGGCGGCGGATGCGGTTGCGGCCCACGGCGCCCGCCAGCTTCGCGCTGACGGTGATGCCCAGCCTGTTCCCGGCAGAGCCGTTTCCCCTGCAATAGAGCACGAGCGTTTTAGCCCCCGCGCTGCGCCCTTTCGAGTAAAGGCGGCGGAAGGAGCGGTTCGATTTCAGCGACTGCGAAAAGAGCATAGCTTTACGCCTGCCGTCATTCCGTCGGGACGAGCTCTCAGTAAGTGAGTTTAGCTCTGCCCTTCGCTCTGCGGCGGGCCAGGACCTTGCGGCCGTTGCGGGTGGCCATTCTCTTGCGGAAGCCGTGCTCCTTGGAGCGCTGAAGCTTCTTGGGCTGGTAAGTTCTCTTCATTTTTTACACCTCCTGATTTGTGCATTGATCATTACTGCTTATACTCAACATCGGCGGGTCTTGCCCTTGCCGAAGCAGTTGACGAAATGCGTGCGCCTTGCGACGCGTAAAACACATTTTATACCGAAAAGCACCCCTGTGTCAATAGTAAAAGGGAGGATTGTACAGTATCCGCAGGGGAACCGGCGCGTTTTTCCCGCAGTTTGACGTGCCCCTTCGCTATTGCGTCCGATTTCGTTTTGTGATATGATGTATCATAGATAAAAAGGGCTTTTCAAAAGCGAAAAATCTTAAACGACGGCGCCGACGCGCCGTTTTCATCGGGAGGACACTCAATATGAAAGTTCAATTCACCGAGACCGTCCTGAGAGACGCCAACCAGTCTCTCATGGCCACGCGTCTGCCCTATGCCGACTTCGCGGACATCCTTTCCACCATGGACAAGGCGGGCTATTACTCCGTGGAGTGCTGGGGCGGAGCCACCTTCGATTCCTGCCTGCGCTACCTGAACGAGGACCCCTGGGAGAGGCTGAGAAAGATCCGCCAGGCCATGCCCAACACCCGCCTGCAGATGCTCCTTCGCGGTCAGAACCTGCTGGGATACAAGCACTATCACGACGACGTGGTGGAGAAGTTCGTGGAGCTGTCCATCAAGAACGGCATCGACGTGATCCGCATCTTCGACGCTCTCAACGACTTCCGCAACATCAGGACCGCCCTTGAGGCCACCAAGAAGTACGGCAACGAGCGGACCATCGCCTCCGGCTGCATATCCTACACCCAGAGCCCGGTCCATACCGTGGCCAAGTACATAGAGATGTGCAAGGAGCTCAAGAGCATGGGCTTCGACACCATATGCTTCAAGGATATGGCCGGCACCATGAGCCCCAACGAGGCGGAGAACCTCATCAAGGGCGTGAAGGACGCCCTGAGTGACACCACCCTCATCCTGCACACCCACTGCACCACCGGCATGGCCTACATGACGCTGACCAAGGCCGTGGCGTGCGGCATCGACGTTATCGACACCGCCACCTCCTGCTTCTCCAACGGCACCAGCCAGGCCGCCACCGAGACCATGTTCTACGCTCTGCAGCAGTACGGCATCGAGACGGGCCTTGACGAGAAGGTCATCAACGCCGTCAACGATTTCTTCAAGCCCGTAAAGGACAAATATACCTCCAACGGCATGATAAGCCCCAAGAGCATGGCCACCGACTCCCAGGCTCTCGTGTACAAGGTGCCCGGCGGCATGCTCTCCAACATGATCGCCAACCTCAAGGACATGAACGCCATGGACAAGTTCGACGAGGCCCTGCTGGAGATACCCGGCGTCCGCGCCGACCTGGGTTATCCTCCGCTGGTGACCCCCATGAGCCAGATGGTGGGCAATCAGGCCGTGACCAACATCCTTATGGGCGAGCGGTACAAGGCCGTGTCCAACGAGGTCAAGGCCTACATCCGCGGCGAGTACGGCGTGGCCCCCGCCCCCGTGTCCGCCGAGCTGCAGAAAAAGATCCTGGGCGAGGGCGGTCAGCCCATCGACTGCCGCATAGAGGACGAGAAGCGCACCGGCCAGGAGTTTGCCGACGCCAAAGCCGCCCTGGGCGATCTTGCCCGCACCGAAGAGGATATAATGAGCTACATCTGCTTCCCCCAGCAGGCCGAGAAGTTCCTGAAGGATCGTCAGGCCGCCGAGGAGAAGAGAGTCAAGTACACGATAGTCGAGGCCTGAAACGAAGGGAGGCTATGATATGATATTTGCTGCTGCCGCCGCCGTCACCGGTGAGAAGCTGGGCGTGGGCGAATCCTTCGTGGACGCGCTGCTGGGCTATCTGGTGGTGTTCATCGGCCTTGCGCTGCTGATGGCGGTCATCGTCATCGTGGGCAGGATAATGGTCAGCCGGACGAAGAAGCCCGCCGCCGCCGAGCCCGCCGCTCCCGCAGCCCCGGCTCCCGAGGTCAAAAAGGAGCTGGCCCCCGGCAGTGCCGGAGAGGTCAAGCTCTACGATACCGACCCGGCCGACGCCGCCATGATAATGGCCATCGTCGCCGACAAGCTGGGCAAGCCCCTCAACGAGCTGCGTTTCATTTCGATCAAGGAGGTCAAGTGAGTATGAAGTACAAGGTGACCCTTAAGGGAAGAACATATGAGGTGGAGGTCGAACAGGGCGAGGCCATTCTGCTGGACGAGTACGAGGCCGCGGCTCCCGCCGCACCGGCCCCTGCCGCCGCGCCGGCT
>JAEETR010000165.1 GCA_016286595.1 Oscillospiraceae bacterium
AAAACACGCCCATGCTCCCTCCGGATATCCGCAGGAGACCGCGTTCCATTTCCTTTCCGCACTTTGAGCAGATCATATCGTAGCATCCTCTGGCAGCTCCAGTGTAAAGCGCCCCAGCTTTCCGGAGCGGAACTCGTCCAGCAGGATCTTCGACATTCGTTCCGTGTCCACCTCACCGCCGGAGATCAGGAAACCGCGCCGCCGTCCGGCGGCCTCAAGCAGCCTGTATCCGTAGGCGACGTCATCCTCCCCTTCCTACTTCTCAGGAAGCGAGGGGAGCTTGTATCCTTCCCGCAGCGCGTCGGGATACGCGCCGCCGAGATAGTCCATGAGATGGCAGCCGAGAGTCTCCGTATCCAGGACGTCATCCTTCACCGCACCGGTATAGGCGAGATTGAGGCCCACGCTCTGATCGTCGAACTTGGGCCACAGGATGCCCGGAGTATCCAGCAGCTCGAGCCCCTTGTCGATGGGGACCCACTGTTTGGCACGGGTGACGCCCGGGCGGTCCTCCGCCTTCGCGATCCTTCTGCCCGCCACCCTGTTGATGAAGGTGGATTTCCCCACGTTGGGGATGCCGAGGATCATGACGCGGATCACACGGCCCGTCTGTCCCTTTTCCGCATAGGCGCGGAGCTTGTCCGCGAGGAGACGGCGCACCGCGGCGCCGAACTTCGCCGTGCCGGAGCCGGACTTGGCGTCCGATTCCAGCACCTCATAGCCCTTCGCGCGGAAATACGCGCCCCAGAGGCGCGTCGCCTCGGCGTCCGCCTGATCCACTCGGTTCAGAACCACGAGACGGGGCTTGCCCGCCGTCAGCTCATCCACGTCGGGGTTGCGGCTGGAGACGGGGATTCTGGCATCCAGGATCTCGCACACGGCGTCCACGTTCTTCAACTGCTCGGCGATCATGCGCCGGGTCTTGGTCATATGACCGGGGTACCACTGTATCTCCATTAATCCACCAAACCGATCCGGCGGAAGTTCCGCTTCCCCGTCTCGCTGTCGGGACCGGGGAACAGCATGAGCACCGCCTTGCCAACGATATAGCGCGTATCCACGGTACCGAGCCGGATGTGCCGGCTGTCGGAGCTGTCGTTGCGGTTGTCTCCCAGCACGAACACGCTCCCTTCCGGCACGGTCAGCGGAAACTCGATCCCTTCAGGCGTGTAGGTCCTCGCGTTGATATAGGGTTCGTCGAGCTCCTCCCCGTCCACGTAGACGGAACCCTCCAGGAAGTCGATGTCCACCGTCTGTCCGCCCGTTGCGATGACACGCTTCACGATGGCCGATGACAGGAAGGAATCCTTGCGCAGGACCACGATATCCCCGTATTTGTAGTCGTCATAGAAGATCGGGGTGATGACCATGAGCCGGTCCTTGTCCTGCAGAGTGGGCAGCATGGAGGTGCCGTCCACCCCGATCTGCCGCGATATGAACGTAAAGAACAGTACGACTGTCAGGACCACCGTCACCAGCGTCTCCAGCCAGTCGAACACCTCGCGCTCCAGCGAGACCTTCGTGTTCTCCTTCTTCTCTTCTTCCGGCATCCGTTCTTCCTCCCGCCGGGCTGTTCCGCCCGGCTCAGCATCCAGCGGCAGCGCAGGTGCCGCTTGTTTTTGTAACCGATTTATTATACCAAATAAACCGCATTCCTACAACCCGGGAAAAAGAAAAAAGAGAGGCCTGAGCCTCTCCATTTTCTCATTAGAGCCGTTCCTTGACCTTGGCGCTCCTGCCCACGCGGCCGCGCAGATAATACAGCTTGGCACGGCGGACTTTACCGTTGCGCACGACTTCGATCTTGCTGATGGAGGGGGAATGCAGCGGAAACACCTTTTCCACGCCCACGCCGTAAGAGATGCGGCGGACAGTGATGGTCTCCTCGATGCCGCCGTGCTTTCTCGCGATGACGGTACCCTCGAAGACCTGGATGCGCTCGCGGGAACCCTCGGTGACCTTCACGTGCACGCGAACGGTGTCGCCGATCTCCACAGAGGGTACTTCCCTGTCCAATACTTCCTTGTTCAGCTCCTTGATGAGATCCATGGGTCTTTCCTCCTAATTATAGGCGTTCGTGCCGCTTTTCAAAGGCACACAGGCGCGTCATTCGCGCGTGCACGACAGAGGACCGCCCTTTGTAGCTTTGATAGAATATCACACGGCGTGGGGAATTGCAAGCATTATTTTTACAGAAACTGCACCTTTTTTTGCCGTTTCGGGCCTTTGAGAGCATCCGGGGAGCAGATGATCTGCCGAAAAATCCGACCTTGACATCCCGCAAAAAACTACTTATAATAGCGATTGCTGTCCGGGGTGTAGCGCAGTTGGTAGCGCGCTTGGTTCGGGACCAAGAGGTCGGGAGTTCGAACCTCCCCACTCCGACCAACATTTTGAGGGTGAAAACGCTTTGTTTTTGCCCTCTTTGCTTTATTTTCATAACTTTTAACCCTATATTTATTTTGCCTGTTTTTCGGAGATTTGGCAGAGGTAAACAAAAAAGGTAAACAAACGCTGAAAAACCCCTGTTTTTTCTCCTTTTTGCACATAAGAACCGCCGCCCTTTTCAGAGCGGCGGTTGCCTTGTTATTATGGGTTATTCTTCCCTGTCGGCGGGATAGATGATCTCGCACTCTTTTAGGAGTTTTACGGCTGTGAGAGCACATCCGTCCGCCGTGAGCTCTGACGCATCTAACGCGCCCAGCACGTACGACTCACGCACAAACAGGAGGAGCTTATCAATCAGAGTCAAGGATTCATTCTCCTCTAGGATATGCCCGGATATGCGGTCAAGCACATCTGCAGCGGTTTCCTTGTCCATGCGCTTGCGGTACATATCTGCCAGGGCGGTAAGGTCTGCTTGGGTCGGTTTCAATTCTTGCTCAAACTCTGCGATTGTGAGAGCCCTTTTTTCAAGCGTTGATATGGTGGTCATGTTCCTCTTTCCCCTTTCAATTATGCTGATAGCTTTTGTTGTGCGGTCTGCTTGGTAAACTC
>JAEETR010000015.1 GCA_016286595.1 Oscillospiraceae bacterium
CACTGACCGACGACGGCATCCGCACCGAGGCCTTCGACCCTGCAAAGGTCAAGGACCCCAGCCTCATCATCTATCACCCTGTGCGCAGAGTCGACGGTGCGCTTATAGTCACCAACGGCGACCAGACCGACACCATCCGGGATTTCGGCGATTTCCGCAAGGCGCTGATGACCCGTGAATACGAGCCCGACGAGCCCAACTTCACCCCCCGCATCTCCGCCATCTGCTATGACGACGGCTCCTTCGAGCTGTCCGCCCTGAAGCACGACGGCGGCCGGTGCCTGCGCGAGTTCTTCTGCTACGAGGGCTGTGACGAGGGGAAGGGCTACTTCATCTCCACCTATCAGGGCGACGGAAGCCCCCTGCCCTCCTTCAAGGGAGAGCCCATCGAGATAAACATGCCCGAGCCCGACGAGGTCTGGGCCGCCATGAACGCCGACAACAAGGTGTCGCTGTATACCAACGTGGGCGGCGAGGTCAGGCTTTTCAACAAAAATCTGGGAGACTGAACCGGAATCGGCATTAAGGAGATAAAAATGAACGAATTTGAACTGAAATACGGCTGCAACCCCAATCAGAAGCCCGCCAGGATATACATGAAGGACGGCTCCGAGCTGCCCGTCAAAGTCCTCAACGGCCGTCCCGGCTACATCAACTTCCTGGACGCCCTGAACTCCTGGCAGCTGGTAAAGGAGCTGAAGGAGGCCACCGGCCTGCCCTCCGCCGCCAGCTTCAAGCACGTGTCTCCCGCCGGCGCCGCCGTGGCCAAGGAACTGACCGACGTTGAAAGACACATCTATTTCGTGCCGAAGAGCATGAACGTAAGCCCCATCGCCAGCGCCTACATCCGGGCCAGGGGCTCCGACCGTCTGTGCTCCTACGGCGACTGGGCCGCTCTGTCCGACGTGTGCGACGCCGTTACCGCCACCTATATCAAGAACGAGGTGTCCGACGGCGTTATCGCCCCCGGCTACACCGACGAGGCCCTTGAGATCCTCCGCTCCAAGAAGGGCGGGAACTATCCCGTGGTGGAGATCGACCCCGACTACGTCTGCGCTCCCCAGGAGACGAAGGACGTTTTCGGCATCACCTTCGAGCAGGGCCACAACAATTTCAGGATAGACGAGAGCCTTTTCACCAATATCGTCACGAAGAACAAGGACATCCCCCGTCAGGCCATGATCGACCTGATGGTGAGCATGATAACCCTGAAGTACACCCAGTCCAACTCCGTGTGCTACGTCAAGGACGGTCAGGCCATCGGCGTGGGCGCCGGCCAGCAGAGCCGCATCCACTGCACTCGTCTCGCCGGCCAGAAGGCGGACAACTGGTACATGCGCCAGAATCCCAAGGTGCTGGGCCTGCAGTTCGTGGACAAGATCCGCCGCCCCGACAGGGACAACGCCATCGACGTGTACACCTCCGACGAGTATGAGGACATCCTGGCGGAGGGCACCTGGCAGCAGTACTTCAAGGTCAAGCCCGAGGTGCTGACCGCCGAGGAGAAAAAGGCCTGGATAGCCACCCAGACGGGTCTGGCCGTTGGCTCCGACGCGTTCTTCCCCTTCGGCGACAACGTGGAGAGAGCCCGGAAGTCCGGCGTGCAGTACATCGCCGAGCCCGGCGGCTCCATCCGCGACGACAACGTCATAGAAACCGCCGATAAGTACGGGATAGTCATGGCCTTCACCGGCATGCGGCTGTTCCACCACTGATTTTCTTCCAGGGGGCGCAGGCTCCCCCTGGATCACCCCCTCACGGAGTGCTGCAGCGCACTCGCTGCGCTCGCACGTTTGCACTCCGAGCGGTGTTTTTCCCGCGGCGCATGTCCGCGGGAAAAACGGATGGGATCCGCTGTTCCTCATCTCCAAACCGAACCCACTTCGCTGGGCTTTGGTTTGGTCAGGGCGCACGTCCGCGGGAAAAACGGACGGGGATCCGCCGCTTTCCGTTTGCGGAACGAACTTCGGCCCGGTTAAGCAAAACACCTCCCCCCGGGGGAGACAATACAGACACAGAGGTACTTCTATGAAACTTATGGTGGTGGGCGGCGGAGGCCGCGAGCACGCAATAATCAAAAAGCTCCGGGAAAACCCGGACGTGACGGAGATATTTGCCCTGCCCGGCAACGGAGGCATCGCCGCGGACGCGGTGTGCGTCCCCATAGCCGCCACGGACGTCGACGCCATCGCGGATTTCGCCGCGAAGGAGAGCGTCGACTACGCCGTCGTTGCGCCGGACGACCCCCTGGTACTTGGCTGCGTTGACCGGCTGGAGGCGCTGGGGATACCCTGCTTCGGGCCCCGGGCAAACGCCGCGATAATCGAGGGCAGCAAGATATTCTCCAAGAACCTCATGAAGAAATACGGCATACCCACCGCGTCCTACGAGACCTTCGACGACATGGACGCGGCGTTGGCATATCTTGACGGCGCCCCCATTCCCACCGTGATCAAGGCCGACGGCCTCGCGCTGGGCAAGGGCGTTATCATCGCAGCTTCCCGGGAGGAGGCCAAAGCCGCCGTCCGGGAGATGATGGCCGACAAAAAGTTCGGCAAAAGCGGCGAGAGAATAGTTATCGAGGAATTTCTGGAGGGGCCGGAGGTCTCCGTCCTCTCCTTTACGGACGGCAATACCGTCATACCCATGGTGTCCTCCATGGACCACAAGAGGGCCGGCGACAACGATACCGGTCTCAACACCGGCGGTATGGGCACCGTCGCCCCCAATCCCTATTACACCAAGGCCGTGGCGGCGGAGTGCATGGAGAAGATATTCCTGCCCACCATCCGCGCCATGCGCGCCGAGGGCCGCACCTTCAAGGGCTGCCTCTACTTCGGCCTTATGATAACGAAAGACGGGCCTAAGGTCATCGAGTACAACTGCCGCTTCGGCGACCCGGAGACCCAGGTGGTCCTGCCCCTGCTGGAAAGCGACCTGCTCACCGTAATGCGCGCCGTCACGGACGGCACTCTGGCGGACTGCCCCGTCAGGTTCTCCGACAAAAACGCCTGCTGCGTGGTGATGGCCTCCGAGGGCTATCCCGTCAGCTACGAAAAGGGCTATGAGATAGACATTCCCGCCGACGTGCTGCCCGGCGTGTACGTGGCCGGCGCCGCCCTGAAGGACGGAAAGCTCGTCACCTCCGGCGGAAGAGTACTGGGCGCCGCGGCCGTGGCCGACACGCTGGAGGGCGCCGTGGCCGACGCCTACGCGATGGTGGGAAAAATAAAGTTCGGAAACGCGTATTACCGTCATGACATCGGCGCAAGGGCTCTTCGCGCCGGGAAAGAGGACTGATATGGTATACAGAGTTTTTGTGGAGAAGAGGCCGGGCCTTGACAACGAGGCCAGAGCCCTTCTGTCCGAGGCCAGGAACCTGCTGGGCATAACGGGCCTTGAGAAGGTGCGCCTTCTCAACCGCTACGACGTGGAGAACATCACGCCGGAGCTGTTCAGCTACGCCCGCACCACCGTTTTCTCCGAGCCCCAGGTGGATATCGTCTCCGACGAGGCGGACACCGAGGGAGCGGCGAGGGTCTTCGCCGTGGAGTATCTCCCCGGTCAGTTCGACCAGCGGGCCGACAGCGCCGCCCAGTGCATACAGATAATCTCCCAGGGGGAGCGCCCCCTGGTGCAGTCCGCCAGGGTATATCTCCTCTACGGCGACGTGACCGAGGACGACGCGGCGGAGCTTAAAAAGTACGTGATAAACCCCGTGGAGGCCCGGGAGGCCGCCATGGAAAAGCCCGATACCATCGCCCAGAAGTTCGACGTGCCCACCGCCGTGGACACCCTCGACGGCTTCAACGGCCTTGACAGGGCGGGCCTTGAGAAGTTCGTCTCCGACTACGGCCTTGCCATGGACGCCGACGACATACAGTTCTGCCAGACCTACTTCAAAAAAGAGGGCAGAGACCCCACCATCACCGAGATCCGCGTCATCGACACCTACTGGTCCGACCACTGCCGCCACACCACCTTCAACACCGTCATCGACGGCGTCACCTTCGACGATCCTCTGCTGCAGCGGGCTTACGACAGCTATATCGCCGCCCGGGAGGAGCTGGGACGCACCAAGCCCGTGTGCCTCATGGACATAGGCACCCTCGCCGCCCGTTATCTCAAGGCCAAAGGAAAGCTGGACAAGCTGGACGAGTCCGAGGAGATAAACGCCTGCACCGTGAAGATCGAGGTGGAGACGGACGGCGTAAAGGAGCCCTGGCTGCTGCTGTTCAAGAACGAGACCCACAACCATCCCACCGAGATAGAGCCCTTCGGCGGCGCGGCCACCTGCATAGGCGGCGCCATAAGGGACCCCCTGTCCGGCAGGAGCTACGTTTACGGCGCCATGCGCCTTACCGGCGCGGCGGACCCCACCGTCCCCGTGGCGGACACCATACCCGGCAAGCTGCCCCAGAGAAAGATAGTCACCACCGCCGCCGCCGGCTACTCATCCTACGGCAACCAGATAGGTCTGGCCACCGGCATAGTGGACGAGCTTTATCACCCCGGCTACGCCGCCAAGCACATGGAGATAGGCGCCGTTGTGGCCGCCGCCCCTGCGGAGAACGTCCGGCGTGAAAGACCCGTCCCCGGCGACGTGATAATCCTGCTGGGCGGCAGCACCGGAAGAGACGGCATAGGCGGCGCCACCGGCTCCAGCAAGGCCCACGACGTGCATTCCGTGGAGACCTGCGGCGCGGAGGTGCAGAAGGGCAACGCCCCCGAGGAGCGCAAGCTCCAGCGCATGTTCCGCAATCCCGAGGTCACCCGCATGATAAAAAGATGCAACGACTTCGGCGCCGGCGGCGTCAGCGTGGCCATCGGCGAGCTGGCCGACGGTCTCGACATAGACCTCAACGCCGTGCCCAAGAAGTACGAGGGCCTGGACGGTACGGAGCTTGCCATCTCCGAGTCCCAGGAGCGTATGGCCGTGGTCATCGAGCCGGAGAACGTCGGCCGCTTCATGGAGCTGGCCGCCCGGGAGAACCTGCAGGCCTGCCGCGTGGCCGTCGTTAAGGCGGAAAGACGCCTGACCATGAACTGGAACGGCGTGAACATCGTGGATATCTCCAGGGATTTTCTGGACACCAACGGCGCGCCAAAGCACATCACCGCCCACGCCCAGTCACCGGCCATCGAGAAAAAGACCGTCACCGGCTCCTTCCGCGGCAACCTGATGGCAATGGCGGCTGACCTGAACTGCTGTTCCCGCCGGGGCCTTTCCGAGCGCTTCGACTCCACCATCGGCGCGGGCACGGTGCTGATGCCCTTCGGCGGCAGAAACCAGCTCACGCCCATTCAGGCCATGGTGCAGAAGATATCCGTGGAGAAAAAGCACACCGACGACTGCTCCGTGATGAGCTGGGGCTACAATCCCCACCTCACCTCCGCCAGCCCCTACCACGGGGCCTATACCGCGGTGGTGGAGTCCCTTTCCAAGCTCATCGCCACCGGCGCGGAGTATAAGGACGTATACCTCACCTTCCAGGAGTATTTCGAGCGCATGGGCTCCGACCCGAAGCGCTGGGGCCAGCCTCTGGCCGCGCTGCTGGGCGCCTTCCGGGCCCAGATGGACCTGGGCGTGGCCGCCATCGGCGGCAAGGACTCCATGTCCGGCTCCTTTGAGGATATAGACGTGCCCCCCACGCTGGTGTCCTTCGCCATAACCACACAGAAGACCGGAGATATCGTGTCCCCCGAGTTCAAGGCAGCCGGTCACGAAATAGTCCTCCTCACCCCCGATTACGACGGGGACGGCCTGCCCGTACCGGCGTCCCTGCTTGAGAATTTCAACACCGTCACGGCCCTGATGAGAGCGGGCAAGGTCGCCGCCTGCTATACCCCCGGCATCGGCGGCGTGGCCGAGGCGCTTATGAAGATGGCCCTGGGCAACACCGTAGGCGTGAGCCTCACCGCCGCCCTGACCATGGACGACCTTTTCTCCTGCCGATACGGCAGCTTCGTCATGGAGATGACGGAGGACTGCGGCGTCGGCACCGTGATAGGCGAGACCACCGGCACCGCCGCCATCGCTTACGGCGGCGAGAGCGTCGGCCTTTCGGACATCCTCGCCGCCTACGAGGGCACGCTGGAGAGCGTTTACCCCACGAGGACCGCTGACGAGGTGAAGGCCGTGAACGTAAGCTACAGGGCGGTGTCCCGCCCGTCCTCCGCCGTGAAGACGGCGCGGCCCAGGGTCCTCATCCCCGCCTTCCCCGGCACCAACTGCGAGTACGACAGCGCCAAGGCCATGGCCGACGCTGGGGCCGATCCGGAGATCCTGGTCATAAACAACCTGACGGCCGACGGCATATCCCGCAGCGTGGACAGATTCGCCGAAGCGCTGAAGACCGCCCAGATGGTGTTCATCCCCGGCGGCTTCTCCGGCGGCGACGAGCCCGACGGCAGCGGCAAATTCATTACCGCATTCTTCCGCAACGCCGCCATAAAGGAGGGCGTAACGGAACTGCTTGACAGGCGGGACGGCCTCATGTGCGGCATCTGCAACGGTTTCCAGGCTCTTATAAAGCTGGGTCTGGTGCCCTACGGAAAGATCGTGGACACCGACGAGAACTGCCCCACCCTGACCTTCAACACCATCGCCCGCCACCAGTCCAGGATAGTGCGCACCCGCATCGCCTCCAACAAGTCCCCCTGGCTCGCGCTGACCGAGGTGGGCGACGTTTACAGCGTGCCCATATCCCACGGCGAGGGCCGGTTCCTGGCCAGCGACGAGCTGGTGAAAAAGCTCATCGACAACGGCCAGGTGGCCACCCAGTACGTGGACATGGAGGGCAGCGCCACCGGCGACATCCTCTTCAATCCCAACGGCTCCGTGTGCGCCATCGAGGGCATAACCTCCCCGGACGGCAGAGTCTTCGGCAAGATGGGCCACGCCGAGAGAAAGGGCTCCGGCCTTTACAAAAACGTGCCCGGCAACTACGATATCCGCATGTTTGAGGCAGCGGTCAGATATTTCAGATAAAAGTGGGAAACACCTCAGATAAACAGGGCGCTCCGCGGCCGCACAGCGGGAGAATGGAGTTATAAATGAACTTTTTTGACGACCTGATGAATTACGATCCCGCCGTGGCGGAGGCCTGCAACAAGGAACTGCAGCGTCAGAGGAACAACATCGAGCTCATCGCCAGCGAGAACATAGTGTCCAAGGCGGTGCTCATGGCCGCCGGTACCGTGCTGACCAACAAGTACGCCGAGGGTTATCCCGGCCACCGCTATTACGGCGGCTGCCAGTGCGTGGATATAGTGGAGGATATAGCCCGCCAGCGGGCAAGAGACCTCTTCGGCGCGGAGTACGCCAACGTGCAGCCCCACTCCGGCGCCCAGGCGAATCTGGCCGTGTTCTTCGCCCTGCTCCAGCCCGGCGACACCGTCATGGGCATGAACCTGCAGCAGGGAGGCCATCTGTCCCACGGTTCCCCGGTGAACATCTCCGGCAAGTACTTCAACATCGTACCCTACGGCGTGAACGACGTCACCGAGATGATAGATTACGACGAGATGAGGGAGATCGCCCTGAAGTGCCGCCCGAAGATGATAATCGCCGGCGCCAGCGCCTATTCCCGCATCATCGACTTCAAGCGCTTCCGCGAGATCGCCGACGAGGTGGGGGCGTACCTGATGGTGGATATCGCCCACATCGCGGGCCTGGTGGCCACCGGCGACCATCCCTCGCCCGTGCCCTACGCCGACGTGGTCACCACCACCACCCACAAGACCCTCCGGGGTCCCAGAGGCGGCATGATCCTGGCCAGGGCCAAGTACGGCAAGGCCATCGACAAGGCCGTGTTCCCCGGCGTGCAGGGCGGTCCCCTCATGCACATAATCGCGGCCAAGGCCGTGGCCCTGGGCGAGGCGATGACCGATGAGTTCAAGGCTTACAGCGCCCAGATAGTGAAGAACGCCTCCGTGCTGTGCCGGGGCCTTCTCGACCGGGGCGTGGACATCGTGTCCGGCGGCACCGACAACCACCTGATGCTCCTCAAGCTGCTGCGCTGCGGCATAACCGGCAAGGAGCTGGAGGCCAGACTCGACGCCGTGAACATCACCGCCAACAAGAACACCATCCCCAACGACCCCGCCAGCGCCTTCGTAACCAGCGGACTGCGCATCGGCACCCCCGCCGTTACCACCCGGGGCTTCAGAGAGCCGGAGATGGTGAAGATCGCCAACTGGATCGCCGACGCCATCGAGGATTTCGAGGGCAACAGGGAGCGCATCGCCGCCGAGGTGGCCGAGACCTGCGCCCGGTTCCCCATCTACGAATAAAAATGTTCCCCGACAGCCCCCTCAACAAGGGGGCTTGTCGCATATAAGCGAAAGAGGTGAAAATCGTGAGTTTTCTTGATGTGTCCGTCAGGGAGTTCACCGAGGCTCTGGCCTCGAAAGCCGCCGTACCCGGCGGCGGAGGCGCCAGCGCCCTCGTCGGCGCCGTGGGCATCGCGCTGGGAGACATGGTGGGTGAGCTCACCGTGGGAAAGAAGCGTTACGCCGCCGTGGAGGAGGACGTGAAGGCCCTTATGGAAAAGGCGCAGGACCTGCGCGTGCGGCTTCTGGAGTGCGTGGACAAGGACGCCGCCGCCTTCGAGCCCCTTTCAAAAGCCTACGGCATACCCAGGGACGACCCGGCCCGGGACGAGATCATGGAGAAATGCCTCCGTGACGCCGCGGCCGTGCCCATGGAGATACTTGAGCTTGCCTGTCAGGCCATCGAGCTGCAGGAGCAGTTCGCCGAGAAAGGCAGCGTCATCGCCGTGTCCGACGCCGCCACCGGAGTGGTGTTCTGCTGGAGCGCCATGTACGGCGCGGCGGTGAACGTGAGGGTGAACACCAAGGCCATGAAGGACCGGGAGTACGCCGAGGCGCTGAACAAAAAAGTCGACGGGATGATGGCTAAATACTGGCCCGTGGCCGACAGGGTCTACGAGGGCGTTTACAGGAGGCTGAGCTGATGGCACGGATATTGAAGGGCGGTCCCGTGGCCGCCGCCATAAACGAAAGAACGATCGCCGCGGTCGAACAACTGAAGAAAAAGGGCGTCTCGCCCACTCTGGCCATCCTGCGGGTGGGAGAGAAGGAGGACGACCTGAGCTACGAGCGGGGCGTCATAAAAAACTGCTCGAAGGTGGGCATTGACGTGCGCGTCACCGCCCTGAGCGCCGACGTCGCGTCCGAGGACTTTTTCGCCGCGCTGGAGGGCCTCAACAGGGACGACACCGTCCACGGCATACTCATGTTCCGCCCTCTGCCCAAACACATTGACCCCAACGCCGCCAGAAACGCCATCGACCCCCGCAAGGACGTGGACGGCTGCGGCGACGCGTCGCTGGCGGGCGTGTTCACCGACACGGCCGTGGGCTTCGCGCCCTGCACGGCCTGGGCCGCGATGGAGATAATCGACTATTACGGCGTGGAGTGCTCCGGCAGAAGCGCCGCCGTCATCGGCCGCTCGCTGGTGGTGGGCAGGCCCCTCGCGATGCTGCTCATGCACAGAAACGCCACCGTGACCATCCTGCACACCCGCAGCACGGACGTCCCCGCCGTCACGAGGGGGGCGGACATCGTGGTGGCCTCCGCCGGCCGCCCCGAGATGCTGGGAGCGGAGTATTTCGCCCCGGGCCAGACCGTGATCGACGTGGGCATCAGCTGGAACGAGGAGAAGGGGAAGCTCTGCGGCGACGTGCTGTTTGAAGAGGCCGAGCCGATAGTTGGCGCTATCACCCCCGTGCCCGGCGGCGTGGGCACCGTCACAACGGCGGTGCTGCTCAACCACGTGGCGACGGCGGCACAGAACATGGCGAAATGACCACCGGCCCCCTCCCGCAGGGGGCCGCGATCATGGAAACGCCTCCCCGCGGGGGGCGGCATCCGCGAATACGTAAAGGAAGAACGCCCATGAAAGTCGTACTTAAAAATCTGACGAAAATATTCCCCAACCGCAACAAAAAGATCCATTCCGACGTCATCGCCGTCAGCGACTTCGATTTCGAGATACCCGACGGCAAACTCATCGGTCTTCTGGGCCCCTCCGGCTGCGGCAAAAGCACGGTGCTGAACCTCATCAGCGGCCTTGAGACGCCGACGAAGGGCCGTATCCTCTTCGGCGACGACGACGTGACCGACCTGCCCCCGGAGAACAGGGGGGTGGGACTGGTGTTCCAGAACTACGCGCTCTACCCCCACATGACCGTGCGGCAGAACATAATGTTCCCTCTGCAGAACCTGAAGGGCGACAAAAAGCCCTCTAAGGAGGAGATGGAGCGGCGGGTCCTGGAGGCGGCGAAGCTGGTGCAGATAGATCACCTCATGGACCGCAAGCCCTCGGAGATGTCAGGCGGACAGCAGCAGCGGGTGGCCATAGCCCGGGCGCTGGTGAAGATGCCGGCGGTGCTGCTGCTGGACGAGCCCCTGTCGAACCTTGACGCCCGGCTGCGCCTGCAGACCCGGGAGGAACTGCGGAGGATCCAGCGGGAGACGGGCATAACCACCATATTCGTCACCCACGACCAGGAGGAGGCCATGAGCATCTCCGACATGATAGTGGTGATGGAGACCGGCGTAATGCAGCAGATGGGAGCGCCCCAGACGGTGTACGACGACCCGGTGAACCTGTTCGTGGCGAAATTCCTGGGCACACCCCCCATCAACGTTTTTGCCGGCGAGGTGAAGGGGGAGACCCTTTATCTGGGCGGCACGGCGGTGCTGTCCGTCCCCGGCGCGCCCGACGGTGCCGTGACTGTGGGCGTAAGACCCGAGGGGTTCATCCTCGACGAGACGGGGCCCTTTGAGGGCGCCCTCAGCCGAGTGGAGGTCATGGGACGGGATACCAGCGTCATATTCACCCATCCTCAGTGCGTCAGCGGCGACATCCGGGCCATAATAAGCGCGGAGAACAGGGTGGACGAGTCAAAGCCCGCCGTCCGATTCTCCCTCAAGCCTCACAAGACCCATCTCTTCGCCGCCGATACCGGCGAGCGGGTCCGCTTCAAAGACAGGTGAGCGCATGAAGGGTAAAAATCTCAAGAGCTGGCTGTATCTTCTGCCGGCGGTGATATTCCTGGCCTGCTTCATGGTCTACCCCCTGGTGGACGTGGTCGTCTACTCCCTGGAGGAGGGGTACAACTCCGCCTCGCAGACGTATACGGGCGTGGGGATTTACAACTTCTCCTACGTGCTGCGGGACCCCTATTTCCTGCAGGCGGTGAAAAATACCCTCATCCTTGTGGTGATAACGGTGCCGCTGTCAACGGGGCTGGCGCTTCTGATATCCGTGGGTCTTTCCTCGATAAAAAAGCTGCGGGAGCTTTTTCAGACGGTGTATTTTCTGCCCTACGTCACCAACACGCTGGCGGTGGGCCTGGTGTTCATGATACTTTTCAAAAAGACCGCCTATACCGACGGCCTGGTGAACCTTATGATATCCTGGTTCGGCGGGCAGGGCGTGGACTTCATCGACGGCCCCTACTGGGCCAAGATGTTCGTTCTGTGCTTCTACACGCTGTGGATAGTCATGCCCTTCAAGATACTCATCCTCACCAGCGCGCTGGCGTCGGTGAACAAAAACTATTACGACGCGGCAAAGCTTGACGCCGCCACCCCCTGGCGCATCTTCACCCGCATCACCCTGCCCATGATATCCCCCAGCGTGTTCTATCTCATCATCACCGGCTTCATAGGCGCCTTCAAGGCCTATTCCGACGCGGTGGCCCTTTTCGGCGTGAACCTGAACGCCGCGGGCATGAACACCATCGTGGGCTACGTTTACGATATGCTCTACGGCAATTCCGGCGGCTATCCCAGCTACGCCAGCGCCGCGGCGCTTATACTCTTCGCCATCGTGTTCACCATCACCTGCATAAATCTGACGGTGAGCCGCGATCACGTTTACTATTGAGGCGGCGGCCATGGAAGAAAGAGATTTTGAAAAGATAGAGCGCTCCGCCGCCGCAAGACGGCGCTTAAAGAGCGCGGTGACGTATCTGCTGCTGGCGCTGTGGGCGCTGATGGTGCTGTTCCCCTTCTACTGGATGATACTGTCCTCGGTGAAGAGCTACAGCGCCTACAACTCCGAGTATATCCCGGCGTTCATCACCCTCTCGCCCACGCTGCAGAACTATTTCGACGCGTTTACGGCGGTGCCCCTGGGGCGCTACTTCCTCAATACCGCCCTGTTCACCCTGCTGACCACCGGGATAATGCTGGTGGTGGTCATCCCGGCGGCCTACGCCTTCGCAAGACTTGAGTTCAAGGGCAAGAACGCGGTGTTCGCCCTGTTCCTTTCCCTTATGATGATACCCAACGAGCTGGTCATCATCACAAACTTCGTCACCATCACCGACCTGGGCCTTCGCAACTCCTTCCCGGGTCTTATACTGCCGTCGGTGATGTCGGTTTTCTACATCTACCTTCTGAAGGAGAACTTCGAGCAGGTGCCCGATGAGCTGTACAAGGCCGCCAAGGTGGACGGCACCTCCGATTTCGGATATCTCGTAAAGGTGATGCTGCCCATCTGCCGCCCCACGGTGGTGACCATAATCATCCTCAAGGTCATCGAGTGCTGGAACTCCTACGTGTGGCCCCGGCTCATCACCGACGATTCCGCCTACTTCCTGGTGTCCAACGGCATACAGGAGATACGGGAAAACGGCTTCGGCCGGGAGAACATCCCCGCTATGATGGCGGCGGTGGTGGTCATCTCCGTGCCGCTCATCATCCTCTTCCTGGTGTTCCACCGGAAGATAATGGAGGGCGTTTCGAGAGGGGGCACCAAGGGATGAGAGTTATGAAAAGACTTGCCGCCCTCGCGCTGTGCGCGGTGATGCTGGCCCTGTCATTGTCCGCCTGCCACGGTTCCCGGGGCATGCCGGCCTTCGAGATACCCGGGCAGTTCGACACCTCCCGGGACTACGAGATAACATTCTGGGCCAAGAACGACACCAACAAGACGCAGACCGCCATCTATCAGCGGGCAATAGCCGACTTTGAGACGCTCTACCCGAACATAAAGGTGAATCTCCGGCTCTACACCGACTACGGCCGCATATACAACGACGTCATCACCAACATCGCCACCCGCACCACCCCCAACGTGTGCATCACCTACCCTGACCACATCGCCACCTACCTCATAGGCGACGAGGTGGTGGTGCCCCTGGACGGACTGATGAGGGACGAAAAGTACGGGCTCGGCGGCAGCGAGCTGAGATTCGACGGCCCCGCGGCGGACGAGCTGGTGCCCCAGTTCATCGGAGAGTGCGCCATAGGCGACAGGCACTACGCCCTGCCGTACATGCGCTCCACGGAGGCCTGCTACGTGAACAAGACCTACGTGGAAAAGCTGGGCTACACTCTGCCGGAAACGCTGACCTGGGACTTCGTGTGGGAGGTGTCCGACGCCGCGACGGCCAGGGACGCTGACGGCAACTACCTCGTCAACGGCCAGAAGGTGATGATACCCTTCATCTACAAGTCCACCGACAACATGATGATACAGATGCTGCGCCAGCGGAACGCGGGCTACTCCGACGAAAGCGGCGACGTGCTCATCTTCAACGACACGACCCGGGAACTGCTGTTCAACATAGCGGACCACGTGGAAAAGGGCGCCTTCTCCACCTTCAAGATATCCAGCTATCCCGCCAACTTCCTCAACGCCGGACAGTGCATCTTCGCCGTGGACTCCACCGCCGGAGCCACGTGGATGGGCACCGACGCGCCTTTGCTGGACATAAGCGAGGACAAGCTGGTGGAGTTCGAGACGGCGGTGATGACCGTGCCGCAGTTCGACGTGAACGACCCGAAGATGATATCCCAGGGTCCCAGCGTGTGCGTGTTCAACAAGTCCGACCCCCAGGAGGTGCTGGCCTCGTGGCTGTTCGCCCAGTACCTGCTGACCAACGACGTGCAGATAGCCTATTCCGAGACGGAGGGGTATCTGCCCGTCACCTCCAAGGCGCTGAACGACCCCCAGTACAGGGAGTATCTGTCCCGCCGGGGCGAGGACGACCAGGAGCACTACTACGTCAAGATCGACGCGGCAAAACTGCTGATGGACAACGTGCAGTATACCTTCGTCACGCCGGTGTTCAACGGCTCCGCCTCCCTGCGGGACGCCGCCGGGCAGATGATAGAGAACGTGGTCAAGTCCGTGCGGCGCCATGAAACGTTGGACGGCGAGTATATGACGAAGCTGCAGCGGGACGTGACGGCCCTGTACCGCCTCGACCAGTTCGGGGACGTCACGGCGTCCGGTATCGGCGAGCTCGGACCCATGCCCGCCACGTCAAAGGCGCTGCTCATGACCCTCGCCGCCGTGTGGGCGGGGCTGGGCGTGTTGGCACTTTGCAGATTTGTCCGGAGACGCAGACGGTAAATTTATCCCTTGTGCTCATTGATTTATACGGAAATAGTAATATAATTGTGGTGTTAGTCAGGGCGGAACGCCCCATAACCGAATAAAAAAAGGAGAATGGAAATGAAAAAGATCATAGCTGTCGCTCTCGTCCTCGTGACGGTGCTGGCTCTGGCCGGCTGCTCCAGCAAGAGCTCCGACCCCAACGTCATCACTCACGCCCAGTACGTGGAGAAGGCGCTGGATGAGGAAGTCGTTATCGAGACCTACGTTCAGGCCCATCAGTCCTGGTGGGACAACAAGGTGACCGTCTACGCCCAGTCCAAGGACGGCGCTTACTTCATCTATGAGATGGCCGCCACCGAGGAAGAGGCCAAGAAGCTGACCCCGGGCACCAAGATAAAGGTCACCGGCTACAAGAGCGAGTGGGCCGGCGAGGTTGAGATCGTTGACGCCACCTTTGAGATCCTCAAGGGCAGCTACAAGGCCAAGGCCACAGACGTGACCAAGCTGCTGGGCACCGACGAGCTTATCAAGCATCAGAACGAGTTCGTGTCCTTCAAGGGCATGACCGTCGAGGATTACGGCGACGGCAACGCCTTCGCCTACAAGAACCCCGAGGAGAAGAGCGACGACCTGTACTTCAAGGTCTCCAAGGACGGCAAGACCTACGAGTTCTGCGTTGAGTTCTATCTCACCGGCAAGGATACCGACGTCTACAAGGCCGTCGAGGGCCTGAAGATCGGCGACAAGGTCGATCTGGAGGGCTTCCTGTACTGGTACGAGGGCGCCAATCCCCACATCACCTCCGTCAAGGTCGTGAAATAATGGGCCGCTGAACGGCTGAAAAACGGCTCCGGTAAAGGTTTTCTTACCGGAGCCGTTTATTTTTTGAAAAATTGTATTATTTTTGCACAAAGACTATTGACAGGATCGGAGAATTGTAGTATATTATGACCACAAGGAAGAAATCCTTATCAGCCCCGGCCGTAAGGATTGCGGCACAGTACAGCGGGGCGTCAATGGCGCAGCGGATTACGCCGACGGACTGATTTTTAGCTATGGGGTTGGCTCACATAGAGCCGGGCTGGTCGTAAGGACCATGTTTACAGCTATCAGAATTTTCTGCCGGGCAAGCTCAGGTCCGCGAAGGTCGCCAAATACGTGCGAAAGAGAGGTAACCAATGATGTTAGATAATAAGAATTCAGAAAAATAACCCTTGGCTGCAGTAAAGAGGTCTTACAAGCCTCGCAGTCAAGGGTTATTTTTTTGTTCGCCGGTCTTTTCCGCCATAGCGGCGTTGCTCCTCCTTGAAATACCGCGGTATTCCTTCGTCGTCGCGTCTTGCTCTGACGAAAAATCCCGCGCCGGACACCATATATAATACTTGAGCCGGAGGGCTCTTCTTGTTTTGTCAAAAATCTGTTGCAAAAACGCTCCGCAGAGCGTAAATTCTATGATTAGTAATACCTGCGGAGGTAACGTATATGAATTTCATGCTGTCCGTATCGGTGGTGCTGCCGTTGTGCATCTACATAGCCTTCGGCGCTCTTGCCG
>JAEETR010000166.1 GCA_016286595.1 Oscillospiraceae bacterium
CAGTGCATCGGCTCCAGCTTCGGCCTCCGGGAGTTCGGCATTCCCTTCTACGGCGTCTACGCCGCCTGCTCCACCATGGGCGAGGGCCTGTCTCTCGCCGCCATGCAGGTAGATAGTGGTTATGTAAACTTATCTGCCGCCGTGACCTCCTCTCATTTCTGCACGGCCGAGCGGCAGTATCGTCAGCCCATTCCCTACGGCAGCCAGCGCACCCCCACCGCCCAGTGGACGGTGACGGGAGCGGGCTGCTGCATTCTGGGGCGGACGGGCGACGGTCCCGCCGTGACCCATATCGTCCGGGGCAAGATGGTGGACATGGGGATCACGGACGCGGCCAATATGGGCGCGGCCATGGCGCCGGCGGCATGCGACACGCTGTCGGTGCTGTTCCGGGAGACCCACACCCGTCCGGCGGACTACGACCTCATCGTCACCGGCGATCTGGGCCAGCTGGGCCACGACGTGGTGCTGGATCTGATGGCCCGGGACGGCTGGGATCTGGGAGACCGTTACAACGACTGCGGCCTCATGATCTACGATCGGGAGAATCAGGACATGCACGCCGGCGGCAGCGGCGCGGGGTGCAGCGCCTCGGTGCTGTGCGGCCACCTGCTGCGGGGCATGGCTGCAGGCAAATGGCGCCGCATCGTCTTTGCCCCCACCGGCGCTCTCCTCTCCCCCACCTCCACCTTCCAGGGCGAGAGCATCCCCGGCATCTGCCACGCCGTGGTGTTTGAGAACCAACCGGAAATATGAAAAAGCCTTCCCCTTGAGGGGAAGGTGCCCCAGTGCGCACACTGGGGCGGATGAGGTGTCATCACACGCCGCCCACTGCGGCAGAACGGAGCTATGGTATGAATTATGTAAACGTATTTATCTGCGGCGGCATCCTCTGCGCCGTGGGGCAGCTGCTGATCGACCTGACCAACTGGACCCCCGCCCGGATCCTCACGGGCTATGTGGTGGCGGGCGTGCTGCTGCAGGCCGTGGGCGTCTACCAGTATGTGGTGGACTGGGGCGGCGCCGGGGCCACAGTGCCGCTGCTGGGCTTCGGCTACTCGCTGGCCCGCGGCGTGGCCAAAGCGGTGGCGGAAAAGGGCGCCCTGGGCATCCTCACCGGCGGTCTCACCGCCACCTCGGCGGGCATCGCGGCGGCTGTGGTGTTCGGTCTCATCGCGGCGGTGCTGGTGAAGCCGGGCTACAAGCGGTAAGGCTTGACAAATCCCCCCGCCCGTTATACAGTTAAACCAACAAATCAACGGGAGGTACCGACCATGACCAAGACCATGACCATTGAGGGAATGATGTGCAAGCACTGCGCCGCCCGTGTGGAGAAGGCGCTGACCGCTCTCGGCGTCACCGCCGCGGTGGATCTGGAAGCCAAGACCGCCACCGTCACCGGCGAGGCCGAGGACGCCGTCCTGCGCAAGGCCGTAGAGGACGCCGGCTACACCGTGGTGTCCATTCACTGAACTGCACAGGAAGCGGAGATCCCCCTCCCGAGGGATCTCCGCTTCTCATATCCCGCCCGGTGGGGCGGATCGATCCGGCGCCCGGAAGGGCGCGCCATCACCGCAGGGCATCCGCCCGAAAGGAGAACGCCATGAAACGCCCCACGCTCATTATCGCATGTCTCACCGCGCTGATTCTGGCCCTGTCCGGCTGCGGTCAGGGTCGTGAAAACATCCCCTACGAGCCGGATACCCCCGCTCCCGCGCCGCTGGACGGCGTGTTCGCCTCCTCCGGCGGCACCATGACCTTCAACGGCGACGGCAAGACCGTCGTTCTGGATCTGACGGAGGACTTCGCCGGGCGCACCGGTCTCCCCGCCGGCCACTGCGAGGCGACCTACGACTTCACCCAGGACCTGCCGCCTCACGGCCGGGTCTCCGTCCGGGCCGACACCGCCCACAGCATGGAAATCACCGTCGGCACAGGCGAAGAGCGCACCGTGGTCAATCTGCCCATCGGCTTTGCCTCTGAGGACGGCGCCACATACTCCGTCTATGTGGGCGCGGTGACGGAGGACCGGATCCCCATCCTCTTGCGGGGCGACGTCAATGAGACGGTTTTGTTCCAGCGTCAGAGCGGCTGAGCCGCCCACTCAAACGTAAAGTCGCAGCCGGCGG
>JAEETR010000167.1 GCA_016286595.1 Oscillospiraceae bacterium
ATCTGTCGCCCCGGAAATACTCCCGGGCCTCCTCAACGTTTGAAAATGCAGCCATTTGCTATGCTTTCTCCGTTCCGCGCCAAAGGCGCTGATATCGGTATCATTATAGCCTTTTTGTGCCGTTACATCAAGCGCCGGGGGGCAATAGTCCACCCCGCCGGAGATTTTCCCCTATTTGCACAAAAATGAGGATATAAAAAAGGCACAATGGCTATCCGGCCACTGTGCCCTTTGCGTTTGTTCTGTTACAGTTCCGCCGCGGAAACCACGCCGTCCAGCTCTTCAAGGCTGTCCGTCAGCGCCTCCATATCCGCGCTGCCCCGGAGCATCACGTCCGCTCTGTACCGCAGGGTGCCGCCGTCGGGCGCCATGTCTATCTTCACGGAGGAGACGTGCATTTTCTTGTCCCGGAATACGCCGTACGCCAGGTCAAGGGCGTTCTTGTCGCTGTAAAGTATACGCAGTCCCGTGCGGGGGCGCCGCTGTATCCTTCCGGCCAGCTTAGTCAGCACCGCCTCAACGAAGAGGATCAGGGCCGTGCCTATTATGCCGCCCTCGTAGAAGCCGCTGCCTATGGCAAGGCCCACTATGCCGGTGACCCACAGGCCGGCGGCGGTGGTGAGGCCCCTGATATCCAGATTTTTCGTCACGATTATGGTGCCCGCTCCGATAAAGCCCAGACCGCTGACCACCTGGGCGCTGATGCGGGTGATGTCCGTGTTAATGCCCAGGCCGAAGTATATGTACAGCCCCGCCAGCGCGGCGGTGGCCGAGCCCAGGCACACCAGGATATGTGTGCGGAAGCCGGCGGGACGGTTTTTCGCCGAGCGCTCCATGCCTATGACGAAGCCGCACAGGCAGGCGAAAAGCATCCTCACCACCACGGACAGCACGTTCATGTCGCGGAGATTTCCGATAAGAGGTATCATCGTTTTTACCCCCTTACGCCATTATTTCCTGCACGCTGCTCACGCAGGGCAGTTCCGCCACCGATGAGAGCATGACAAAGTGAGAGCGGTTTTCCCGGCTCAGGCGGGCGTCGAACAGGGCGGAGGGCTTCAGATCGCCCACGGCCTCGGCTCTCTCTATATCCACCTCGAAGAGCCTCGCGCCCAGGGACTCGATCACCTCCGACACGGCGGAAACGTCGTCAACGGACTCGAACTCCACGTAGATGGTGATGTTCAGCCCGTGCTGCTTGAAAACGTTCTTGGCCGGGGCCATCACGTGCAGCACCAGCATCACGAGGATGAGGGCCGCCAGCACGCCCACGTAAAACCCGGCGCCCACGGCTATGCCGATGACCACCGCGGCGAAAAGGCCCGTGGCGGTGGTGAGTCCGCTGACCTGATAGTGGGCCACCTTGAAGATTATTCCGGCGCCGAGGAAGCCTATGCCGGAGATGGTCTGGGTGGGGATGCGGGTCACGTCCGTCTTCTCGCCGACGGCCTTCAGCATCTCTATCCAGGGCCCGTGGAGCATCTCGTACATGTAAAGGCCTATCATCATGCTCACGGCGCCGCCGATGCACACCAGGGTGTAGGTGCGAAGGCCCGTTCTGTCCCTTTTCGAGCGTCCGTAGCCTATGATGATGCCCGCCGCCGCCGCCAGCAGCAGCCGGAACGTGACGGAGACCAGATTGAACTGGGTGAGATATTCGTAAACCCTCATATTCGCTCACCTCGCAGCGGTTTTTCCGCCTTTTATTTTACAACACCCCCGGCGGTATCCTCAAGGGTATTTTGGCAAAAAATACGCCGTGCCGGGGAAACGTCCGGCACACCCCCCGGCCCGCCGCAGCGGTCCGGGGGGTGTCGCGTCAGCTTACGTGTCTGTAAAGGCGGGACAGACGGTCCTCGCCGTCGCCCTGAACCATGGTGAAAAACTCCCATCCATAGCGCTCGTAAAAACCGACGTGGTCGGTTACGAGATAGAGGGTGTCCACGCCCCGTTTCTTCATGTCCTCACACACGAATTTCAAAAGCGCGCCGGCTATGCCCCTGCCCCGGCGCTCCGGCTCGGTATATACCGCGCACACGTTGGGGGCAAGGTCGGTCCTGTCGTGGAAGTCGTTTTCGATGACTCCCATGCCGCCGACGAACCTGCCGCCCTCCACGGCGGCGTACCACTGCGGCACCGTCTTCCCGGCAAGGCAGTCCTCCATGCTGTCAAGATACGCCTTTTCCGGCACGCTCCACTTCTCGTGGAACCAGCGGGCCATGGCCTCTTTCAGCTGCGGCGCGTCGACGAGGCGGATGATCTCGTAATCCATCGGTCAGATATAGTAGGGGCTGGGGGCGTCGTTGAGGGGGTCGTCGCTGTCCACGAAGCGGCCCTTGGCCGTCAGCAGGCCGAAATTGGCCCGGCCGTCGGGACCCACGCCGAAGGTGCGGCCCACGTCGTGGACGGTCTGCGTGTCGATGATGGCCAGCAGGTCGCCGCCGCCCTCGTTGGGGTCGACCCTGTTGCGGTTTGTCTCGATGAAGGTCATCAGGTACAGATGGTCCCCCAGCTTCACGTATGAGCAGGGCTCCTCGAAGAATATGCTGCCCCAGCGCTCGGCCCTGTTCTCGGCCTCCCGCACCTGCTCCGGCGTCGCCCAATCGGGAAGAGGCCGCATCTCGTTGAGGGAGGAGCGGATGGTGTTGGCGTCGTGATATATGTGGGTGATGGTGACGGTGGTGGAGTACTCCCAGGCTATCTTTTTGCCCGCCAGGTCGGCGGTGAAGTGATGGCGCTTCATGGGAAGGGGCCTGCCCTCCCGCTCTATGGCGCCGAACACGAAGGTGTGGGTCGCCAGCTTGGGACGGGCGGGGTGCAGACCGCCGGCGGTCCACAAAACGGTGGTCAGGTCGTTCTTTGTGTCGATGACGACCACCACGTTCACGGAGAAGCTCTCGTTGAAGGTCAGCATCCAGACCCACTCGTCGGCCCGCATGCACAGGTATTCGGCGCGGACGGGGGGATCGTTGTCGAGGGCCCACAGCACATGGTCCCGGTCCTCCACGGTCAGGGTGCGGCGCTCGCCGCTGTCCAGCACCAGACTGAAGGTCCTGCCCGCCAGCTCGTAGTTTCTAACGGCCACGTTCCTCTGAAGAGGCGTGTCGTCGGGTATCATGGGAAGGTCCCAGGTCTTCTCGCTCATCTCACGTCCTCCTTATACCCGCCAAAGGCCCCTGCGCTCGGCGAACTTCTCATCGTCCTCCAGCTCGCCGTAGGCTCTGGAGAGGCCCCACATGGGTTCCATCTCCCTGTTGTGGGTGAACAGGCGGCACACGTCGGAGTGGGTGGCGGTGTTGATGAGTATGACAAGATTTCCGCCGCCCCGGGTGGGGTTGAGACGGGTGACGTTGTTCTCCGTGAAGCAGATGAGGTACATGCCGTCCTTTATGCGCACGTAGTAGGAGGGCTCGTCGTACTTCATCTCCCGGGCCTCCTTGTCCTCGGCCTCCTGCCGTGCTCTGGCCTCGGGGCTCAGGTTCGGGTCGATCTTGCCTGACTGCTGTATCTCAAAGCTGTAATAGTTTGCGTCGTAATATATGTGGGTATTGATGAAGCCGTTGGGATAATGCCAGGTGATCTTCTTGCCCACCAGGTCCATGGTGAAGTTGTGGCGGACCATGGGCAGGTCCTCGAAGTCCCGCCTGATGGCGCCGAAGGTGACGGCCACGAGAGTCATCCTCGGGTTGAGGTTCTTCACGTGCTGACGGGCTGCCACCCGGGTGACGAGCCAGTTTTTGAAGTCCAGCACGTAGGTGTCGCAGAAGCGCTCGGGGCCGCCGAAGCGCTCGAAGCTGACCATGAAGGTGGTCTCGTCGGCGTCCAGCGCGCCGTAATGCTCCCAGCGCATGGGCTCTCCGTAAGCGCCGAACAGCAGCGTCTCACCGGTGAGGAAGCTCATCACGAACTCCTGTCCGTCGTCCATCACCAGGCGCAGAGTTTTGCCCGCGAGGCTGTCGTTGAGCTTGCGCATGGTCTTGGATTCGCTCTCGAACTTGTATTCCTTTTCCGCCATATACGTAATTCCTTTCCGTTTTTTCGTTCCGCGGACGTCCGCCGCCCGCAGCAGTATAATCACAGACAAATTGTAGTCCGGCGGGAAAGCAAAATCAAGGCATATTATTCAATATGCCTTGATTTTTGAAAATTTGTCCCGATTTTTTGTGCGAATTACGTACGGAAGGGGCTGGGCTCCCGGTCCTTATAGCCCTCGTCCTCCTCAAACTCGGCGTAGGCCTTGTACATGCCCCACTGGGGGACCTGACTGGCGGTGTGGGTGAAGGAGCGGCACACGTCGAAGCCCTCCTTCATATTGATGAGGATGACGAGATTGCTGCCTCCCTTCGCGGCGTTGAGGCGGTTGGTGTTGGACTCCACGAAGCTGATGAGATAGATGCCGTCCTTTATCTTTATATAGTCGGCGGGCTCGTCGAAGAACCAGGTCCTGTTCAGCGCCTCGTCCCGGCGGACGTCCTCCTTCTCGCTTTCGGACAGTCTCTCGTCGAGCCTGGGGTTTTCCTGTATCTCGAAGCGGTAGTAGTTGGCGTCGTAGTAGATATGCTTGTTTACGAAGCCGTTGGCGTAGTGCCAGGTGGCCGTCTTCCCCACCAGATCCATGGTGCGGCTGTGGCGCTTCATGGGCAGGTCCTCAAAGTCCCGCTTGATGGCGCCGAAGGTGACGGAATTGATCGTCATCCTGTCCCTGCCGGGGATGACGTGCTGTTTTGCGAAGATGCGGGTGACGAGAGAGTTCTCAAGGTCCAGCACGTAGGTGTCGCATATCCTCTCGGGCTGTCCGGTGCGCTCGTAGGTGACGAGATACGTCTGCTCGTCGGCCCGCAGGGCGGCGTACCGCTCCCAGCGCATGGGTTCGCCGTATGCCCCGACCAGCAGCGTCTCACCGGTGAGGAAGGCCAGGACTATCTCCTGCCCGTCGTCCAGCACCAGGCGGAAGCTCTTTCCGGCCAGGGTGGCGTCCAGCTTTTTCATGTATTTGTCGGTGCTCTCGAATTTGTACTCCCGATTTCCGGCCATGTCTCGATACTTCCTTTCACTTATCACATATACGTCCCGCGGGGGCGGGACGGACATCACACGCGGAACACCCTGCCCTCCCTGCGGGCGGGGATATTGGTGTTTATGACCTTGGGATAGCCCAGGACGAGGTTGGCGATGCCCTCGTACTCTCCCTCCATGCCGGCGGCTCTGAGGATGGCTTTGCCCTCCTCGTCGTCAAAGACCTCTCTGGCACGGTGTATCCAGCAGTTCCCCACCCCCAGGGAGTGGGCGGCCAGCATCATGTTGCCCATGACGAGGGAGCCGTCGTAAACCCTCGTGCCGTAGCTCTTCTCCACCAGCACCACCAGCACCACGGGGGCGCCGTAGAAGGGGTCGGGGCGCTTCTGCGCGTCGTACCTGGAGTTGAGGGCGGATATCCTGTCCCGGACGGTCTTGTCGGTGACGGCCAGTATCTTCGGGCACTGGGTGCCCATGGCGCTGGCGGCGTAAAGTCCCGCCTCGATTATCTGGTCGACGAGCTCCTGAGGGACGGGGATATCCGGGTCGTACTTCTTGCAGGAGCGGCGGGTGATGATGTTTCTTATTACCTCGTTCATTTCTCATTCCTCCCGTTGAGATGGATCATGTTGTTCATATCCGGCCGGTAACATATCCCGCCCCGCAGCATGAGATCGCGTATGACCTCGCCGATCTTCGCGGCCCTTTCCGGGTCGGTGCTGACGGCGATAAGGTCCCGTACCGAATAGCGGTTGAAGGTTATGGCGCCGAAAAATACCGGGTCGGTCCCCGCCGCCTCGCAGGCGGCGGCGATGGTCAGCAAAAGCTCGTTGAAATACTCCTCTTCCTTTTTCCTCCGGCGGCTGCTGTACAGAATAACGCTCTGACCCCGGAGTAGGTAGTCGGCCATCTCGCCGGGATAGACGTACTTCGCGCTTCTTTTCGTGCCGGGCTTCACGGACCCGGGAAGAAGACCGTTGTCCGGGTCCAGAAACACTACCTCGGCGCCGGGCAGTTTCTCCAGCGCGGCGGCGTGCCACCCCGGCCGGTCCCGGGTGATGGGGTCGGACCAGTACGCCGCGCCGTCGACGAGCCCCATCTGCTCAAGGCGCTTTACGGTGCGGCCGAGCGCGGACACCTCCCGCAGCTTTTCCGCCAGCTCCGGGTCGTACTTCGCGTACTTTTCCGGGATCTCAACGAATCTGCCGTTTCCCTTTTTATCGTCGCAAAACCACGGGACGTACCAGTTCACGCCGATGGACAGTCCCTTTTCCCGCAGTCTGCGCAGGAATATGAATTTTCCGTAGTCGCCGATATCTCCGGCGTATCCGTCCTGCATACTCTTACCTCTCCGCCGCATCCAGGGCGGCTGCCAGGGCGGCGAGGTCCTCGTCGGAGGTGGACCAGCCCACGGCGAAGCGGGTCACGACGCGGCCGTCCGGCAGTCTCTCCCAGAAGCTGAAGGCCACGTCCTTTCTGAGCTTTTCGTATCTGTCCGCGTCGAGGATGACGAACTGCTGGTTCGTGGGGGAGTCCACGGCGAACTCGTAGCCCCGGGAGGCGAACAGTTCTCTCATCTTCTCCGCCATACCGATGGCGCGGCGGCCTATGTCGAAGTAGAGACCGTCGGTGAACAGCGCGTCGAACTGCACGCCCAGCAGTCTGCCCTTTGCCAGCAGGGCGCCCCGCTTCTTCATGGAGTTCATGAAGTGGGGCGGCTTCACGCCGGGGGCGAACACCGCCGCCTCGCCGCACAGCGCGCCCACCTTCGTGCCGCCGATATAGAACACGTCGCACAGCCGGGCTACGTCCGGCAGCGTCACGTCGGTGCTGCGGCTCATCAGACCGAAGCCCAGCCTGGCTCCGTCCAGGAAAAGGCGCATGCCGTACTTCCGGCAGGTCGCCGAAAGGGCCGTCAGCTCCGAAAGCGTGTAGAGAGTGCCGTACTCCGTGGGGTGGGAGATATACACCATGCCGGGGAACACCATGTGCTCATGGTTGTCGTCGCCGTAAAAACCGGCGCAGTACGCTTCCAGCTCCTCCGGGTCTATCTTGCCGCCGTGATTGGGAAGGGGCAGCACCTTCACCCCGGCGAACTCCGGCGCTCCCGCCTCGTGGGCGTTTATGTGACCGGTAACGGCGCACACCACGCCCTCCCAGTCCCTGAGAAGGGCGGAGATGATGACCGCGTTGGCCTGGGTGCCCCCCACCAGGAACTCCACGTCCCCGTCGGGCATCTCGCACTCGGCGAGTATCTTCTCCCTTGCCCGCTGACAGTACGCGTCGGTACCGTAGCCGGAAAGCTGCTCGAGATTGGTCTGAACGAGCCGCTCCAGCACCTTGGGATGGGCGCCGGTTATATAGTCGCTCTCAAATGAAATCATTCTGTCTGCCTCTCCTCCTCCCCGCGGGCGTTTACCGCCGCGGTATCATCTCCCGCAGGTCCCGTACGTACTGCTCCGGATGCTTCATGGAGTATTCGCCGTGGTAAAGCCCCGGCAGTATCTCCAGCGTGCTGCCGGGTATGAGCCCGTGTATGAGGCCGGCGGACCTGCGTATCACCGCCGTCTCCTTCTGGCCGCACACGACGCGCACCTTTGCCCTCGTGCCGGACAGCGACGCCGGTGGCGCGTAAAGAACGCTTGCCGTAAGGAAGGCGGCCATATCGTCCCGGGTCAGGGCGCAGGTGTCCCGGTAGTAATCGTCGAATAGTTCCCCGTCCATGCGCAGATACCTGAACTGCAGCCGGGAAAACCACTTTTTCCTCACCAAAGGGTAACTCATCCTCGCCGACGGACCTACAAGGGCCGCCGTCATCCCCGACGGCACCGCCGAGGCGCTCTCTATGACGGCGCACCGGCAGATATCGGGCCGCCGGGACAGTATCTCCAGCGCCGTCTGTCCGCCCAGCGACAGCCCGCAGACCGCTTCCGCGGTGCCGCCGAGGTGCTCGTCGATATACGCGACGATCCCGTCGGCGCATTCCTCAATGGACGTAAATCCCCTGTCGGAGCCGGCATGACCGTCCAGCAGGGGCAGCACCACCCGGAAATCCTCCTCCAGCAGCGATGCGGCTGCCCTGTAATTCCACCATGAAAGGCCGCCGCCGTGTATAAGCACCACGGCTGGTCTGCCCTCCTGTCCGAAGCAGACTGTCCTCATACCGTCACTCCGAGCCCTTCGCGGCTCATCTCACTATCACGCCCACACCGTCGGGGATGACGGTGACGGGGGCGTTTTCCCTTCCGATAAGCTTATCGGCCAGCTCCATGGCCTCGGCCGCGGTCCTGGCCGGGTACATGCGCAGGCTGCGCACCAGCTCCTCGGGGGCGTCGGAAACGTAGACCACCCGCGCCTTCTGAAGCACGCGGATGAATATCTGGGCCTGCCACTGGTCCGGGGTGGTGTGGGCCCTGTCCCGGGACAGTATGCCCTCCATCAGCCGGTCCGTGCCGCCGGGGGCAGTCATCTCCCGGCAGAAGGCGTCGCCGCCGTGGCCGTCCTCGCTTCTGGCGAGCATGACTATCACGCCGCCGGGGTTCACGCACCCCTCCGCCGCCGTCATGCCCTTCACGGCCTGATATATGTTCTGGTCCAGCGGGTAGCCGCCGTTGGTGGTGACCACGATATCCGCCCTCACGGGGTCCACGCCGCACTGGCTGTCCAGGAAACGGCAGCCGGACTCGTGGGCGGCCTCCACGTCGCCCGCGTCGGCGTGGATGATCTTCTTCTCGCCGTTGAGCACCACGTTGAGGATGAACCTCAGGCCGGCCTTGCGGGCGGCCCAGACCATGTCCCGGTGTATGGGGTTGCCCTCCAGGCTCCCGGCACGGGAGGCGGGGTGGGCGATGAACTCCGAGCAGTGGTTGGCCAGCACCGTGGCCCGTCCGGCCACGCCGGGCAGCACCGCCTTGCGTCCGCCGGAAAAACCGGCAAAGAAGTGGGGCTCTATGAAGCCCTCGGATACCAGCAGGTCCGCCTCCGCAGCAATTCGGTTTACATAACACGCGCCGCCGGAGGGCAGGGTCCCCAGCAGCACCATATTTTCGGCGTCGTCGCAGTCGTGGACGACGATCTTCTCGTCACGGACGATATCCGGGCCGAACTTGGCCTCCAGCTCCGCCGCGGTGGTGCCCCGGTGGCAGCCGGTGGCGATGAGGATGGTTATATCTGCGTCGGGACTGCCGCGGCGGATCTCCCGCAGAAGGATGGGCATAAGTATCCTGCTGGGCACGGGGCGGGTGTGGTCGCTGGCGATCACCGTCACCTTTTTCTTCCCTTTTGCCAGCTCGTGCAGAGGCGGGGAGCCCACGGGGTTTTCCATGGCCCGCTCCGCCAGTTCGGTCTCGTCCGCGCCGGGGTCGTACTCCTCTATACGGGAGCGCAGCACCCCCCGCACCCGGCTGTCGGGCAGTTCAAGAGGCATCGTTCCTCTTCCGTAGGGCAGATCCACAGTCATGCTATCGTCCTTCCTTTTTCTTTTCTCTTGATCGGCGCGGCTTTACGAAAACTCGTATCCGGCGGCGGAAAGGGCCGCCTTCGCCCTGCCGAGGTCCTTCTCTTTCACGAAGATATAGTCGGTGTTGAAGGTGGACACGGCGAATATGCCCACGCCCGCCTCCGCCAGCACGCCGGTCAGCCGTGACAGGACCCCCACAAGCGAGAAGTCCAGCACGCCCGCTATGCGAAATCCCCGCCATCCGTCCTCCCGGGCCGGCGCGGCCGCGGGCGCGTGCCGGGTCGGGCACACCACGGACAGCTCCTCGTCGGTGACGGCGGCGAAGCAGAACCCGTTCTTCAGGTCGATATCCGCCGTGTCCGTGACGCGGCATACGGTAAAATCGTCCGGGAGCAGTTCAAGTTTCGTCATCTCTCACCCCGGAGCCCCTGCTCCATAAGAGCGCATACGGTCCTCGTGTCGTAATTCTTGCTCAGAAGATAGTACAGCTTGGCCACGGCGGCCTCGGTGGTCATGTTGCCGCCGCTGACGGCCCCCGCGTTTTTCAGCGCGGAGCTGGTCTCGTAGGCCCCCAGCGTCACCGTACCCTGGGGGCACTGGGTGCAGACCACCACCACGGTGCCGTTTTTGAAGGCTTTTTCCATTATGGGCAGCAGGGCGGCGGCGGAGGTGGGGATGTTTCCGGCGCCGAAGGTCTCTATGACCACGCCCCGGAGGGATTCGGTCATGATGCTGCCGAAAAGCTCGAACTGTATGCCCGGAAACACCTTTATTACGCCGATGGGGTTCCTCTCCAGCCTCTGCAGACGGAAGGTCCCCGACGGCGGGGGCAGCAGCAGCGAGTCGCTGTACCGTATGTCTATGCCCGCCGAGGCAAGGGCCGGACAGTTGGGGCTTTTGAAGGCGATGAACCCGTCGGCGGAGTATTTTACGGCTCTGTTGCCCCGCAGAAGCTCCCCGCCGAAATAGATGCAAACCTCTCTGACCCGTCCGCTCCCGGCTATGAGCAGCGACGTGATCAGGTTGTCCTTGCCGTCGCTGCGAAGCTCGCACAGAGGTATCTGGGAGCCGGTCAGTATCACGGGCTTGCCCAGCTCCTCAAACATGAAGGACAGCGCCGAGGCGGTGTAGGCCATGGTGTCGGTGCCGTGAAGGATGACGAAGCCGTCGTACCTGTCGTAGTTGTCCGCCACCAGAGAGCCGAGCCTGTTCCAGTCGTCCACGGTCATGTTGGAGGAGTCCAGAAGGGGCTCCGCGTCCAGCACGTCCCAGCGGGGCATGTCCGGGGAGCGCAGCTCCGGCATCTCCGAAAGGGCCTCGCGGAAGGCCGTCCTGTCGGGACAGTAGCCGTTCTCCGACCTGGTCATGCAGATGGTGCCGCCGGTATTTATCATCAGTACGCTGCTCATGGCGACCTCTTCCTTTCATCGCCCCACCGGGGCGGCGTATTATTTCCCGCTGTACTTCGCGTATATCCGGTGCCATACGAGCATCATCGCTATGGCGCCGCCCACGGCGCCCGCGATGACTATCACGCCCGCTGCGGCCACGCTGTGCATGGCGACTATCGCCGCGGCCCAGAAAACGAGGGAGTAGCTGACCCACATCACGGCGTTGGCCCTGTTGTAGGCGGGAACGTCGCTTATGTCCTCTTCCTTTATCTCCGTCCCGGCCCAGAACCACATGGGTTTTTCCCTGCGCCAGGCGAAGATGCCTACGCCCGTCAAAAGCGCGGCTATCGGTATTATTATCAGCGCTGCGATCATATTCGCGTCCCGCTCCTTTCGATGCGTTATCTGTCGGTGCCGCTGTAATACTCCTCCAGGGCCGGGCGGGCCGCGGAGTAATAGGGCTCCAGCGACGGGTCGAACTGTGTGCCCATGCTGCCCAGTATTATTTCGTCGGCCTGTTCGAAGCTCATGCTGTCCTTATATACGCGCTTGCTCACCAGGGCGTCGTAAACGTCGGCGATGGCCATTATCCGGGCCTCGATGGGTATCTCCTCCCCCTTCAGACCGTCGGGGTAGCCGGAGCCGTCCCACCGCTCGTGGTGATAGTGGGCCACGTTCTCCGCTATGGCGGCGAATTCCCTGTCGGCAGTACCCTCAAGTATTCGGTGGACGATATGCGCGCCCTCGGCGGCGTGGGTCTTCATTATATCGTACTCGTCCGGCGTGTAGCGGCCGGGCTTGCGCAGGATAACGTCGTCCACGGCGATCTTTCCCAGGTCGTGCATCGGCGCGGCCTTTATCACGTTTTTGCAGAACTCGTCGGTAAATCCCAGGGTGCCGTCCTTCTGCATCCGGCCGATGAGCAGCTTCACCACGTCGCTGGTGCGCTTTATGTGTCCGCCTGTGGAGTTGTCCCGGCTTTCTACCATGGTGGCCATGCCCAGGATGAACTTGTCGTGCATATCCACCACGTCGGCAGTCTTGCGCTCCACCTCCCGCTCCAGCTCCGTATTATAGGAATTGAGCAGGCGGATATACTGCTGGTTCTTTGTGTCGTCCTCCAGGATTATCTGATACCCGCAGCGCTTTTTGCCGCCGTAGAGATAGCTCACGATGACGGCGTATATCGTCTCGTCCGACGGGTCCGCGGGGTCGGCAAGCACGTAGATGGCCTCCTCTTTGTCTGGGTCCCGGTCAAAGCTGTCCAGCCAGCTGACGAGGCTGTCCCGCAGCACCTCCGACCTGCGGACCGTCTGGTCCACTATAAGGTCGCTGAGGGCTGGAAGTATCTTCCGGGCGGTCTCGTTGCTGCCCAGGTACCTGCATTTGGAGTCCACGGTGATAAATCCAACGTCTCCGGACTGTATCATCGACTCCACCGCCATCTCGCTGACGTCGTAAAGGGCCATCCTGTGACAGATGAACAGGTACACTATCTGGGCAAGGGCGTAACTCAGGGGGATTATCTCATAACCGCGCTTTATCAGCGTGTGGTTCACCGCGAAGCCCGCCGCGGTGAACAGTATCGGGAAGAACAGGGGCACGAGCACCCGTCTTGAGACCTGTTTCTTCTTTTTGAAGCTGTATGCTATGGCCACGATGTCGGCGATGAGGTACAGGGATACGAACACGTAGTACACGGTGTGCATGGGTCCGTACTCCTTGTGGTGGATCAGCAGCTCCCCCACCTTCTCAATGGTCATGCTCCTGTAAAAAAGAGGACAGCGGCCTATGGTCAGCACGGAGCAGAATACGAGTCCGCTGGCCGTCAGCGTGGCCACGCGCAGGGCGCGGTTCACGTTTATCCTGCACAGGCCCAGCACGCACATGGCCGTCACCCACGGGAGGAAGCATCCCCCCACGTAGACTATCTTCAGCATGGCGACGGCCGCGTCCACGTCCTGGGACGCGTACATCAGGGCGTATGCCAGATTCACAATCGGTATGAGAAAGAACACCAGCGTCAGGTGCAGGTCAAAGGACCGGTGCCACTGGGCGGCGTAAATTATCGTCAGCACAAAGGACAGGGCGAACAGCCCCGTGTAATAGTACTGTACCGTCATCTCTTATCCTTCTTCCGTCGTCATATATTGCGGATATCCTCCGGCGTCCGGACCGTCATTCCCTCCGCGGGCGGCCTGTAAAAACCGTATCGCGTCGATATACTGGCAGTACTTCTTCGGCGGGACGCCGTCCGTCCTTCTCAGGTCGGTGTTGTGGCGGAGGTCTGCCAGCTTAACTCTGGCGGCAACGGGGTCGGCGGATATCCTGCGGATATACTCCCCGTAATTCGCGCCCTTCTCATGGGTCAGCAGGCGCAGAGGCCGGAGCACCTCCCCGGGAAAGCCCTGGGCTTCAAGCCACTCAAAGCCGTATTTATCCCCGTGGTCCTCCACCACGTCGTGCAGCAGGGCGACGCAGGCGGATACCTCGTCCTCCATCTGGAACGCCAGGAACAGAGGATGCAGCACGTATGGCCATCCCCCCTTATCCGCGTCGCCGCCGTGGGCTTCAATGGCGATATCACAGGCTTTTTTGACAAGCGGTGAATAAAACATCGTATTCTCCCCGGCGGTCAGCCGTCAGTCCTGACTTCCCGGACCAGCTCCCGCTCCCCGGGGATATAGCGGATGCGCACCCTGTCGCCCCGGGAATGCTCCGTCCCGGGCGTGAACGCCATGGGCGTCTCCCGCAGCTCGCCGTTCTCGTCAGTGTACTGCACGTAGGTGGTAAAGGAGGACACCGCCGTATCCGGGTCCCAGTTCTCCGTTATCTTCGACACGACGGCGTCTGTCTCGACGCCCTCGCTGTCTATCTTTTTTGCCTTCCTCAGCACCCTCACGGCCCGGAAGGCGAATACGGCTATCACGACGGCGCCGAACATCCACGTGATATTACCCGCAAGAAATTCCTTCATCCGGCTTTTTCCCCCTTCAATTCCCGCGGTCGGCGGCAAGGCCGTCCACCAGCGCGTTTATCACAGTCTCCCAGCCGCCGCCGACGAGCGTCACCCGCTCCCCAGCCCGGCGGAAGCCCTCGATATATCTGCGGTTGTCCTCGATCAGCTCCCCGGCGGTGACGGCGTCCTCCAGCCGGGCCTCGATATCGCGGCTGTGGGCCTTTATCTCGTCAAACCGGCCGTCTATATACTCCCGCGTCATGGCAAGGCAGATGAACCGTATCGAATCGAGATACTCCGGGGAGAAATCCCGCCGCCAGCCGAAGGGCACGTAGCAGCCCTCCACGGTAAGGTTCTGACCG
>JAEETR010000168.1 GCA_016286595.1 Oscillospiraceae bacterium
AGCCGGCGCGCAGGATGTTGTCGCCCAGCAGGCCGTACTCTCTGGCCTGACGGATGGCTATATTCAGACGCTCGACAGCCAGAGGATACTCGGCACGGACGTAGATATAACCCTGATCGGCGCCGATGGCATATCCGGCGATGGCCATAGCCTCAAGCACCACGTGGGGATCGCCCTCAAGAACGCTTCTGTCCATGAACGCGCCGGGGTCGCCCTCGTCGGCGTTGCAGGCCATGTACTTCTGGACCTTGCCTCTGTCGCCGGAGGCAAGACGCCACTTAAGGCCGGTAGAGAAACCGGCGCCGCCGCGGCCGCGCAGACCGCTGGCCTGGATCTCGTCGATGACCTGATCGGGGGTCATCTCGGTGAGGACCTTGGCAAGGGCCATATAACCGTCGCTGGCGATATACTCGTCGATGGACTCGGGATTGATGACGCCGCAGTTGCGCAGAGCAACGCGGACCTGGCTCTTGTAGAACTCGGTCTCCTCCATGGGGACGGAAACGCCCTTGACCTCGTCGTGCTCATGATACACGAGGCGCTCAACGACGCGGCCCTTCAGCAGGTGCTCGGAAACTATCTCCTTAACGTCCTCGGGAGTGACCTTGGAGTAATATACGCCGTCGGGGTAGATGACGACTATGGGGCCGAGAGCGCACAGGCCGTGGCAGCCGGTGACGATGGGCATGACCTCGTCCTCAAGGCCCTGGGCCTTTATCTCCTTCTTGAACTCCTCATATATTTCGCCTGAGTGAGAGGCGGAACAGCCGGTGCCTCCGCAGGTAAGTACGTGAGCTCTTATCATTTACCGTTTCCTCTCTTTCTTACTTCGCCTCGAAGCCGAAGGTGTATTCGACGACGGGCTTGTTTTGGGCGATATGCTCATCAATAACGCGCTTGACCTTGTCGGCGGTCATTCTGATATAGGTCGTCTTCTCGCCGCCCTGGAAAACCTCAACGACGGGCTCGTACTGGCAGATGCCGATACAGCCGGTCTGGGTGACCATGACGTCCTTCAGGCCGAGACGGGCCACCTCCTCGGTGGCGGCGTTGAGGACGGGGCGGGCGCCGGCGGCTATGCCGCAGGTGGCCATACCCACCACAACACGGGTGCCCTTATCGTCATCTCTGAGGCTGAGCTGAGAAATCATGCGTTCCTTGATGCTCTTGAGATCTGCGATTGTTTTCATATACTTCTTCCTCCGTTAATGATTCGCATATTGTCGCTGATAAAGTCTCTTATCCATAAAACGATTTCAGCTGAGGTCAGGGGCACGTCGCCCAGGATCTCTTTCAGCTGTCTCGTGTCGAGCACGAACTCGTTTTCATCCAGTTTGTAATTGAATACGAAATCACAGTTTTCGTGGCACTGTATAAGCGTGGTCATCGTGGACGCCATATCGCCCAGGGGCATGCGGTCGATATTTTCAAGACCGAACACCGCAGTGACCGTGGTGCCCACTCCCACCTGTGACCTTATCTCGAAGCGGCCTCCGGCCGTCTCCGCCGCCTCCTTGAAAAGCGGTATTCCCAGCCCCACGGGGCGGGTGGTGCGGGTGGTCGTAAAGGGGTCCTGGACCCTTTTCAGAAATTCCTCCTCCATTCCGCAGCCGTCGTCGTCGATGACCACGGTGAGGGTGTCCGCCGCCGTGTCCGCCGCCACGTCAATGGTGACGAGGCTGGCTCCGGCTTTGGTGGAATTTTCAGCGATATCAAGGATATTGAGCGATATTTCTTTCATTGCCTGTTCCCCTTGTCAAGAAAGGAGACGAGGTAGTCTACAAGCGCCCGGGGCGTATTTTCCTCCAGCTCCAGATAAACGGGCGCGGGCATCATGCTCTCGAGCATGTGCGCGTCGCTGCTCTTTATAAAACTCACGCCTTTGAGCTCCGGGTGGGCGGTGACTATCATCTCCTCCCGGCAGGTCGGCGTTATCTCGCACACGGGGAAACGCATGTCCGGATCTATCATTCCCAGTGTGGACAGCACCGAATAGGAACTCTTGTTTATATGGGCCGGGACAGCCACGCCGCCGTACTGACGGCACAGGCCCTGCACCTCGTAAACCCCGATGGCGCTGGCGGTTATCAGCAGTTTGTCCTCGCTGCCGGTGACCTCGTCCATGCTGTTCATAAAGAGCTGGTCACCGAAGACCTCCGCGTTGTTTTTTATATCAGGCATCGTCTGGTAGACGTAAGCGGAAAAAGCCTCCGCCGAGTCTATGTCGGGAAAATAGCACAGCACGTGGGCTTCTTCGGCGGTGTTCAGTTCCATGGCAGGCACCACTGTGAGCCCGATGCTCTCCCCCACGGCCATCACAGCCCGGGAGTTTCCGCAGGTATTATGGTCCGTAAGGGCTATCATGTCAAGCTCGAAAAGCTTGGCGAGATTTGCGATATTGTTGGGCGTCATGGCGTTGTCGCCGCAGGGCGACAGGCAGGAGTGCAGGTGCAGATCGCAGCCCAGCCTCATCAGCCCTCACCCAGCTTCTTGGATACGGCGGCGGCAAGTTCGTATATGGGTTCGTCGCTGCCGAGCAGCACCACGTCCCTCTCCCGGGCCCGCTGAATAACGTCGTCCCCGGGCTCTACGCCCTCCGCCATCAGCACGGCGGCCACGTCGGACATGACTGCCACCGCCACCGTGTTCAGATTGCTCATTATGGTTATCCACATGTCGCCGGGTTTGGCGCGGCCCATGACCCAGCTGAGCAGGTCGCCGCAGTAACCGCCGGTGACTTCGGTATCAAGGTTATCCTCGCCGGCGAAAACTCTAAGGCCCATATCGTTCACGAAATCCCGCAGCTTCATTTCAGGCCCCCGTTTTCGTCCGTCATCGACACCGCGTTGCCCTTGGTGTCGGCAAAAATATACTCCAGAGATTTTTTAAGGAAGAACAGGCAGTCGCCTTTTCCGGCGTGGCCCTCCACGATGTCCCTTGCAAGGGCCTCGCAGGTGGGGGCGCCGCAGGCGCCGCAGTCAAGGCCGGGGAACTCCTCCTTAAGGCTCTCTATGCGGCTCAGGCGCTCCAGGGCCGTGGCCATGTCGGTACCGGCCGCGTCCACGGGGCGATAGGCCAGCTCGTCGTTCCAGTCGAGAGTTATGTCGCCGAATCCCTTTTCGGGGTAATCGTTTTTGTAGAAGGGCAGATCCTTGCGGAGCATCTGGATCCTGGCCTTTGCTATGAACGGGTTTTCCACCGTGCTGGGACCGCCCACGCACCCGCCGGGGCAGGCGTTGAGCTCGATGAAGTCCAGGGGCGGCAGACGTTTGTTCTCCAGCTCGTCCAGCACCTTCATCACGTTGTCCACGCCGTCGGCCGCCAGGTATCTCTCCTGCATGAGTCCGGAGGACTCGCCGCCGCTGACTGCCCAGTTGATGCCCAGAAGCCCGGATTCGGAGATGATGTCCGGATCTTTCAGCTTGTTCATCTCGGCCAGCAGGGGCTTGTAGATGGCGCTGATGGAGATGACACCGTCCACGTCCGACTTTTCAAGGCCGATGGGATAATGCACGTCCGTCACCTTGGCGGGACAGGGGGAGATGAAGAAAACGCCTATCTTCTCCGAAGGAAGCCCCGTCTTCTCCATGGCCTCGTGCCGGGCAAGGGACGCGGCCAGCTGCATCGGCGATTTCACCGGCAGCACGTAGGAACACAGGTACGGAAATCTGGATCTTATTATTCTTATAACCGCCGGGCACGCCGATGAGATGATAGGAGTCTTGGCCCTGCCCTCTTTGAGAAGGCGGCGTGTGTAGCCGGAGACTATCTCCGCGGCCTTTGACACCTCGAAAACGGCGTTGAACCCGCATCGCAGCAGTCCCACCAGCACGTAGTCAACACTCTCAAGATTGTTGAACTGGCCGTACAGCGTGGGGGCGGGCAGGGCTATGCGGTACTCGTATTTTGAAAGTTCCTCAAGCTCGTCGTAGACGGCGCGCTTGGCGTGGTTGGGACAGACGCGGATGCACTCTCCGCAGTCGATGCATTTTTCAGACGTTATTCTGGCAAGGCCGCCCCGCACGCGGATGGCCTCGGAGGGACAGTGACGGATACATGTGGTGCATCCCTTGCACTTGTCAGCGTCGAGCATGACGGAATGGGTTATGGCGGAAGTCTGTTCCATTTTTCATGCTCCCTTCGCCTGATGTTACTCGATGTTCACCGTCATGGTTATGACGGTGCCCTTCCCCACCTCCGTCTCAAGTTCGAAGGTGTCGGAATATTTCTTCATATTGGGCAGACCCATACCGGCGCCGAAGCCCATGTTGTGTATCTCCTCGGTGGCCGTGGAAAAGCCCTCGCTCATGGCGGCCTCCACGTCCGGGATACCGGGGCCTTCGTCCGACAGAACTATTTTTATGAGCTGGGGCGTTATCTCCACGTCTATATGACCGCCGTTGGCGTGAATGACCTGGTTTATCTCGCCCTCATACATGGCCACGGCCAGCTTGCGGATGGTGTTGGGGGAAATACCCAGCATCCGCAGCTTGCGCTTGACGTCACCGGAGGCCTCTCCGGCGGAGGTGAAGTCGTTGCCCTCTATATCGTAGTGCAGAGTCAGAACGTTGTCCGGCATATCGTCACTCCGGCATTCCGGCGCAGTACAGCTTTCCGCAGGCGCCGAACAGTCTGTCCTTAGTGCACAGAACGGTTATGTCGTTGTCCTTCGCCAGCTCAAGGATACTGTCGTCCGGGCGTTTGCCTCTCACGAACACGATGCACCGGATATCCATCATCTGAGCGGTGCGCACCACCTGGAGATTCACAAGACCGGTGAGCAGCATGCCCTCCTCCTTGTGGAAGGCCAGCACGTCGCTCATCATGTCGCTGCCGCAGGCGGACTTGATGTCCAGATCGTAGTATTCCTCGCCCGTAAGGCTCTCTGCGCCGAGTATCTCGGCAATCTCGGAAATCTTCATCTGCGTTCCTCCATGGGAGCAGTATGCACCGTCAATCCTTATACTTGTCCAGTATGCCGTCCACACTGTCAACGGTCAGATTGCCGTAGACGGTGCCGTTGATGGTCATGACGGGAGCCAGACCGCAGGCGCCCAGGCAGCGGCAGGCCTCGAGAGAATACTTGCCGTCGGGCGTGATGCCGCCCTCTTTGACGCCCAGCTTCTCGCTGATCCTGTTGATTATGTCGCCGGAGCCCTTGACGTAGCAGGCGGTGCCCAGGCAGACGGAGATCTGATACTTGCCCTTGGGATTAAGGGTGAACTGAGCGTAGAACGTAGCCACGCCGTAAACCTGCTCGAGGGGCAGGTCAAGGCCCTCGGCTATCATGGTCTGCACCTCGACGGGCAGATAGCCGTAAATATCCTGGGCCTGCTGCAGCACCTGCATCAGGGCACCGGGAATGTTCTTGCGCTCTTCGATAACAGCCTTTAATTTAGCTTCCTGTTCTGCCGTACCCTTGAACGGTACGGAGGTCTTAGTCTTTGCCACGTGAGAACCCCCTTAATGTGTAAATAGCGATAATACCGGCGGATGGCCGTGCAAAAGGTTTTTTGATAGTAAATCCTTTCGGATTATAGCATACAACGGCTTGTTTGCATAGTGTCTGCCGCGTTTTTTTCGAGGAGAAAAGACGATTTTTTGTAAGCGGCCCTCGTATTTTTCCGTCCGGCAGCCCGCATACAGGCTATACGCATATTATAACAGATGCGTCCGGAATATGAAAGAGGGATTTTTTCGCTTTCGTGTGAGCCCGAAACGAAAAAAGCGCCGACGTTATCATCGGCGCTTTGCTCTCACAGCGTTTTCAGGATGTTTTCGGCGGTTCTGATATCCCTCTCCATCTGCCGGCGGAGGCTGTCTGTATCGGCAAATCTCATCTCGGGACGGAGATAATCGAAAAACTCGAGCCACACGTTCTGCCCGTACAGATCGCCGGAGAAGCCGAGGAGATGACTCTCCACGCTTACGCCCTCGCCGCCCCCCAGCGTAGGCCGCACGCCCACGTTGGTAACGGCGGGAAACGACTCGGCGCCGTTCAGCCGCGCCCGGGTGACGTAAACGCCGTGTCTGGGCACGAGTACTCCGTCGGCGTAACGCATGTTGACCGTGGGGATGCCGATGGTGCGTCCGAACTGATGGCCCCGCACCACCGGACCGGTGAGGAAATACTCGTGTCCCAGAAGCGCGTTGGCTTTCCTTATCCCGCCCGTCTCCAGAAGAGCGCGGATATCGGTGGAGCTGACCTTTTTCCCGTCCAGCCTCACCTCGGGCACGATCTCACAGCCGACGCCCCTGTCGGCGCAGTATCCGCACAGCTTTTCCGCCGTGCCCTCTCCCCCGGCGCCGAAGCGAAAATCCTCTCCGGCCACCAGATACTCTGCGCCCTGCCGCACAAGCCCGTCGAGGAAATCCCGCCAGGGAGTGGCCATCGCGGCCCGGTCGAAACGCACGGGCACCGCGTCTTTTATACCGTAAAACGTCTTCGCGGCCAGCAGTCTGTCCTCTACGGAACAGATGAGTCTGGGCGGCTGTCCCGTTATGACGCTCTCCGGCTCCGAATCGAAAAGGAGCATCGAGGGCGTCAAGTCTC
>JAEETR010000169.1 GCA_016286595.1 Oscillospiraceae bacterium
AAGCGGGACACCACGGCGTCTGCCATGGTCTGTGAGGTGAAGAATATGTAGTAGACGCAGACGGCGAAGACAGGTATCATGACGGCGGTGGCCAGTTCAGCCCAGCGATGGGGACGGCCTTTTTTCCCGCTTGCCTGCATCGCGGCGGCCTTTGCCGCCGGCGGTGCCTTTACTGCCATATCATCGCCTCCTGTCACAAAAGATCATAGCGTAAGCCGTTACGTTATTGTATCACATAATTCGCCAATAGTTAATGGTATATTTATATCATTTTGAAAAAACCCGGCCGTCCGCAGCGGACGGCCGGGTTTGCGCTTCTTTGAGTTATTCGATGACCTCGCTCCAGTAGTACTGGCCGTAGATATCGGTGAAGCGGAACGTGGCTCTCACGTTCTCGGGGTTGGGGATATACGCGTCGGACACGGTGAGAGTGCCGTCATACACGAGCTGGTCGCCGAAGCAGTAGCTGTCCTGATAGACCCCGTCGTAAGAGTAGTAGTCGCAGAGGAAGTCTATCGTGTCGCCTTCCTGCAGGTCGAAGCTCTTGGCGACGGTATCGGTCTCGCCGTTTCTGTAGTCGTAGCGGACTCCGGCCACCCGGCCTTCAGGAGTGTCCTCGTCAAAGATTATGATGAGGTCGGCCCGCACGCCGTTGACCATCACGGGAACGCGGCCGGTCATGGTGTAGTCCCCGGCGGTATCCACGAGGTCCATGAAGTAGTAGGGGACGGGCTGGCCGTTGATAGCCAGCCACGCGCCGGAGAAATACTCCTCGAGAGCACCGTCGTCAGTAAAGCTGTAGAGGGTGTCAAGACCGAGATCGATGTAGCCTTCGCCGTCATCGTAGAACACGTTGAGCTGCAGGTCGTTGACGAGAGCCCACTGCTCTTCGGAAAGGGCGATCACGCCGTCCTTCCACGTCAGGGCGTCGGCGTCGAAGCGGTTTTCGCTGAGATACTCGGTGGCGGAATCAAGGTCGAGGCTCTTGCCCATGAAAGCGGAGGCAAGTCCGGACAGACCGGCCACCCCTCCGGAGCTGGAGCCGCTCATCATGGAGCCCAACAGGGCGGATATCATGTCGTTGCCCACGGCGCCGGAGCCGCCGGAATAGCTGCCGGAGTAAGCGCCAAGCAGGGACGATAGGGGATTGGAGGCGCCGCCGGCCACTGCCTGACCGCCGGCCTCCATGCTGGCGAACTTCTGGATGCACTCCATATACTCGCTGTCCATGCCTATGGCCTGATAGGTGGACACGGCGTTATTGACGGAGGACACCTTCTGATAGGGGAAGTAGATGGAAAGACCGTAGGCGTTGGTCATGTTGGAGGAGGTTACGTTGTACTTCACCGCTCCCAGAATGGCGTCGGCCAGCTCCTTGGCCTCAGGCGTGCCCATGTTGTAGCACAGGTGCACCAGGTCCACCTGGTCGATGCGGCTTGAGGAGGCGAATTCGCGGGTGGAGGTGCGGGCGCTGGACACCACCTCGTACTGCTGACCGTCCAGCAGAGCGCTGGTGGAGGATGCGAAGCTCTTCAGCTCCGCGGGCACGGTGGCCTCCAGCTCCGCCAGGTCGACCACGGAAAGGGTGGTCTTCTGACCGGCGCAGGTGCTGCTGCACTCCTTCACGAAGGAGTCGGCTATGTTCTTGCCGATCTCCGTGGTGACCATGGAGGTGTTCTTGGACAGCTTGGTGAGCCAGTCCGTGTAGTACCAGCCTACGCCGGGCTCGGTCTCCTCGGAGGCTATCATGTAGTCGGCGTAGTTGGACAGCGTCAGCGCCGTCTCCACCGTGGCCATGAGACAGGCGTCGAAACCGATGAAGTCGTAATACCTGATATCGCCGTCCTTAAGGGCGGTGTTGATCCCGGACAGCGTCATGGAACCGGCGGACTGGTTTTTCTCGTCGTAGCCGTAACCGGTAAGGGAACCGCCGCCGTGGTCCCAGAATATGAGGCAGTTGCGGTTGGCGGGATAGTTCTTGGCGCAGTAGTTGATGAAGGACGTGAGGGTGGAGGGCTTCGTCATGGCGGCGCTGCCCATGTTGTCCTCAAGACGGTATATTTTGCCCGTCTCCACCTTGTATATCTGGTTGTACTGGTTGGAGATGGCGGTGTTCTTCCACTGTCTGCAACCGCCGGTGTACACGATGAGGTTCACGTTGGAGCCGATGGTGGCCTTCGTCATCTCCTGCAGGTCGGCGGTGGCCATGCCGTTTCTGGACTCCAGGTCCGTGCCGCACATGTACACCATCAGCGTAACGGTGTCCTTGCCGCCGCCGAGAATGGAAGTGCGCTTTGCCCTTGCGGAGGAGTCCACGCTGCTGTTGAGCTTTCCGGTGTTGGAGGTCTGGTCCCAGCCAGTGGACACGGAGCCGCCGCCAAGACTGCCCAGAAGCCCGGACAGAGCGCTGCCGGACAGACCGCCGGAAGCGCTGCTGCCGGAGGAGGTGCCGGAGGACGACCCTATGCCGGTGAGTGCGTCAAGCAGGCCGCTGCCGGCGGAGGGAGTGGTCGTGGTGCCGGAGGAACTGCCGGAGGCGGGAGACGATGCGGCACCGCCGCCCAGAAGTCCTGACAGTCCGCCGCCCCTGCTCAGAAGGATCACGGCCACGATAACGATGGCGATAAGGGAGATGGAGCCGCCGCGGGTCACGTTCTTTCTCGCGGAACTCGTCTGCTGCGTGGGTGTGAAGTTGGTGTCGGTCATGGGGGGCTGACCGGGTCTCGGTCCGCCGTGGGGAGGACGATGACCGGATGATGGAGCGCCGCCGTAGGGAGGCTTTGAACCGCCGGAACCGCCGGAACTGCCCGAACGGCCGGAGGTGTCGCCTACGGGACCGGTGCCAAGACCGTCGTCTCGTTTTTTGATATCCTTGCCCTGACCGGTGATGTTCTGCTGCCGGCCTCTGAAGTTGTTGTTCGGCATAATTCGATCCGCCTTTACATAAGGATGGGGAATAAAATCATTATATTTCCGTTCCGCGGATAAAACAAGAGTCCGCGGCTTTTTTATCCGCAAAGTTGCGGGATTTTTCTCCCCCGCGGTTCTCCGTGCCGACGGGGAAAACGGCCTGCCGCCCCTTTTCGCTTGTACAGCGGGGGAAAATCGTGTATAATGTCCCTCGCACGAGCCAAACGGCAGACAGAACATGACTATTGAAGATCACGGAGGCAACAGATGTACGACGTTATAATAATCGGCGGCGGCGCGGGCGGACTTTTCGCGGCCTACGAGTTCGCTGTAAAAAGCCGGGATATAAAAGTATGCATCCTCGAGCGGGGCGGCCCGCTGGAAAGCCGCAGATGCCCTATCGACGGGGTGAAGATAAAAAGCTGCGTCAACTGCAAGCACTGCTCCATCACCACCGGCATCGGCGGAGCCGGCGCGTTTTCCGACGGAAAATACAACATCACCAATAATTTCGGCGGTGACTTCTACAACTACGTGGGACCGGAGAACGCTCTGGGTCTCATGCGCTACGTTGACGGCGTAAATATGAAGTTCGGCGGCGAGGGGACGAAGATATATTCCAGCATCAACTCCGACCTGAAGCGCCGGGCGCTGCAGCACGACCTGCACGTGCTGGACGCCCAGGTGCGTCATCTGGGCACGGAGCGCAACTATTTCATACTTAAGAATCTTATCGACTTCATATCCGACAAGGTGGATATCCAGTATTACACCAGCGTGGACGATATTTCCCGGGACGGCAGCGACTGGCGCGTGACCTGCGAGAACGGGCAGGAGTACACGGCGAGGTACGTCGTGGTGGCGGCAGGACGCAGCGGTTCCGCCTGGACGAGCGAGCTGTGCAAAAAGTTCGGAATAGAAAACGTCAACAACCGGGTGGATATCGGAGTGCGCTTCGAGTGCCCGGCGGAGATATGGGAGCCCGTCACCGACCAGGTATACGAGAGCAAGATAGTCTACCGGTCCCCCAAGACCCGGAGCCTTTGCCGCACCTTCTGCATGAATCCCCACGGCGAGGTGGTCACGGAGAACACCAACGGCATCGTCACCGTCAACGGCCACAGCTTTGACGACCCCGGCCTTCACACGGCCAACACAAACTTCGCCCTGCTGGTGACCCACAAGTTCACCGAGCCCTTCAAGGACTCCAACGCCTACGGCGAGCATATCGCAAGGCTTACCAACATGCTGTCCGGCGGCGTCATGGTACAGCGTTTCGGCGACCTGCTCGAGGAGCGGCGCACCAACGAAAAGCGGCTGAGCGAGGCTTTCATAACCCCCACGCTGGACGCCACACCGGGCAATCTTGCCCTGTGCATGCCCAAGGCCACGCTGGACACCATCATCGAGATGATATTCGCTCTTGACAAGCTGGTGCCCGGCACTGCCAACTTCGGAAACCTGCTCTACGGCACCGAGGTGAAGTTCTATAACTCCATGGTGGCCGTGGATGAGCATCTCGAGAGCGGGGAGAAGGGCCTTTTCTTCATCGGAGACTGCTCCGGCACCACCCACTCTCTTTCTCAGGCGTCCTCCGAGGGCGTCTACGTCAGCCGTTATCTTGCAAACCTGATCCATAACGCCGACGAGCCTCTTTTTGAAGGGAGGAACGGGATATGAGCGTGCCTCCCATCGCGCTTGATATATTCTGCGTGGTGCTGCCCCTTGTAATTGCCATCCGCGGCATGCGCCGGGGCGCGGCAAGAGGTCTTTCCGGGCTGCTGTCACTGGTGTGCGGCCTGGCAGGCGGCCTGCTGGCCGGACGGGTGCTGGCAAAACCCATAGGGGAGAAGTACGTGGCTCCGAGAATAGAGAAGCTTCTGTCCGAACACATCGATTTCGAGACCTTCGCCCGGGAGGCCGGAGAGACCTTTGAGGACGTGGCGTCCGAGCTGCAGTCCGTGCTGGACCGGCTGGGCGTTTCTTCCATCGCCAAGGGCGACGCCGTGGACGCAGCCGTGGAGTCCATGACGAGGGCGGGCGACAGCATAGTAAACTCCGCCGTGAGCGTGGTGTCGGAGCGGCTGGCGTTCATGACAGTATTCATCGCGGCGTTTCTGGTCGTATTCATCCTGATGTCGGTTATTTTCCGGCACATCGTGCCTATGGTGGCGAGACTGCCGGTTATCCAGCAGTTCGACAGGGCGCTGGGGCTTATACTGGGAATCGCCAGCGGACTTATCGTTACGGGGCTTTTCCTGGTGTTCGTCATGCGTTACGTACCCTCCTGGAGCGACGCGGGAGGACCGCTGTCGGAGCAGGCCATCGCAGACTCCTACGTGGTGCATTATTATTTCGACGTGATAACGAAGTACGTCACAGCGCGGTAACGCTTTTGAGAACATAGAAAAGGAGCGGGAATATCCCGCTCCTTTTTCTTGTTTTATTTACCTTTGACCTCGTACATTGCTTCAAGTCCCTTATCAGGATGATACGTCCAGGAAACCTTGTAGCTGGCGTTCTCCTCGCTCTGACGCCCCTGCGACCATGTGGTTTCTTCCATTTTCTTCAGTAATGATTCACTGAAGCCTAGCGTTTTGTGCATTTCACCTATCGTGTCAAGCATATTACTATATATACCAGACAAATTATATAGCCACCATAAATAGTACTCTGTGCTGTCTGAGTCCTGATCTTCGGGATTTGTATCTATCGTCATCCA
>JAEETR010000170.1 GCA_016286595.1 Oscillospiraceae bacterium
ATCCAGAACTTCAACATCACCGTGCGTCCCATCGGCCTGGCCGCCATCGGCGCTCTGACCGATCAGATAGTCGAGGAGAACAGCCAGGAGCTGCAGGACTACGTGGCCGACATCAAGAGCCGCATCGACTGCTCCGCCTGCGAGGACGACTCCTATCCCACCCGCGTGGCCGCCGGTACTCTTGCCATCGAGCGCCTGATGAAGCAGAACGACTGCAAGACCGCCGCCTTCGACTGCGGCGGCGTCCGCAACGCCTGCAAGATCCCCGGTTCCGCCTGCGCCATCGAGGGCGAGCTGGCTGACCGCGGCTTCGTCACCGCCTGCGAGACCGACGTCTGGGGCGCCATTTCCGCCCTGATCCTGGAGGCCGCCTCCATCGGCGCCGACAGCCCCTTCCTGGCCGACTGGACCTACCGTCATCCCACCAACCCCAACGGCGAGCTGGTGTGGCACGGCGGCCCCTTCGCCTACTCTCTGGCGGACAAGGCCAAGAACCCCGAGTACCACAAGAGAAGCTTCCGCGGCCGTACCATGTACGAGGCTCACTGGGAGATGAAGAAGGGCGACATCACCATGCTCCGCATGGACGAGATGGACGGCGAGTACTACATCTTCTGCGGCGAGGGCCACGCCATTGACGGTCCCGCCACCACCGGCACCTATGTGTGGATCGAGGTCGACGACTGGAAGCGCTGGGAAGAGAAGCTCATGCTCGGGCCGTACATCCACCACGTGGGCGGTATCTACGGCAAGTACTATGAGGTCATCCGCGAGGTCGTTCGTTATCTGAACAATCCCCGCTGCGGCGTGAAGGTCCATCTGGACGATCCCAACAGCGAAGGCCCCTACAGCCTGTAATTTACCCGCAACGCACGAAAAGGAGGAGACTTTTGTCTCCTCCTTTTTCTTTCTTTACAATCCCGCCGCTTAAGGTGTAAACTCAAGGTAACCGCTTTTCACAGGAGGCGCAGTTATGCGGCAGTCCGCGAAAAACACAATAGAACGGTTCAGAGCGTTCTGTTCCCGGGCTCTTGACCGGGATCCCTGCGTCTTCACCCTGGCGCTGGCACTCTTGTTCACCCTTATACTTGAGGTGATGAACCAGCGCTCCCCGGCGGCAGCCTTAAGATTTATCGCAGGTCACCCGCTGGCGTTTCTGGCCAACTGGGTCGTTTTGTGGGCGTATCTTTCCCTGTGCGCTTTTATCCGCCGCAGGGTGTTTCTTCTCACGCTGACGTCTGCCGTGTGGCTCATGCTGGGCCTTGCCAATTTCATCGCCCAGTGCTACCGGGCGTCGCCCATCGGCGCCATCGATATAGTGCTGCTGCGCCACCAGTTCAGCATCCTGGGCATCTATCTCAAGACCTGGGAGATCGTGCTCATCGCCCTGGGCATCCTGGGGGTGCTGGCGGGGCTGACCGTGCTTTTCATACGCGCCAGGAAGATGAGCGTCACCCTTTTCAGGTGCGTGCTGCCCGCCGTCGGCGCCCTGGCGCTTGCCGTCACGGCCGTGGTGCTGATGATGAACGCCGCAAGACGGGAAAACGGCTGGTCAAATCTGGCGGAGGCGTACAGACGCTACGGCTTCGCCTGCAGCTTCACGCAGACGGTGTTCGACAGAGGCATCGACGAGCCTGAGGAGTACTCCCCGGAGGAGGTCACGGAGATAGTGTCCGAGCTGGGGAACGACGAGATGGAGGAGGACGCCGGCGCCAACGTGGTGCTCGTGCAGCTGGAGTCCTTCTTCGACGTGAATTACATAACGAACCTGACGTACTCGGAAAACCCGGTGCCCGTGTTCACCGAGCTGGAGGAGACGTGTCCCGGCGGACTGCTGACGGTGCCGGTGCTGGGGGCCGGAACGGCCAACACGGAATTCGAGGTGCTCACCGGTATGAGCACGGCCTTTTTCGGCGCCGGGGAATACCCCTACAAGACCATAATGCAGGAGGAGACCTGCGAGACCATCGCCTACGACATGGCCCGGGAGGGATACGGCACCCACGCCATCCATAACAACGCCGGCACTTTCTACGACAGAAACTTAGTCTACGAGCAGATGGGTTTCGACACCTTCACCTCCATCGAGTACATGAAAAACGTGGAGTACAATCCCATCGGCTGGGCCCGGGACGCCATACTCACCGACGAGATAATAAAGGCGCTGGACTCCACCCCCGGACACGACCTGGTGTTCACGGTGACGGTGCAGGGCCACGGAAAATATCAGATAGACGCCCTGGACGAGATACCCATTACCGTGTCCGGCATAGAGGACGAGGAGATGAAGGGCTCCTTCGAGTACTTCCTGAGCCAGCTGAAGGAGACGGACGAGTTCATCGGCGACCTCCTCGCCCGGCTGGAGACGAGAAAAGAGCGGACCATCGTGGTCCTTTACGGCGACCATCTTCCCAACTTCGTATTTGACCCGGCAAACTTCAAAAACGGCAATCTGTACCAGACCGAGTACGTCATCTGGAACAATTACGGCCTGGAGGCCGAGGGCGGCGACATCTGCGCCTATCAGCTCAGCACGAGGATAATGGACATGATAGGCGTGAACGGCGGCGTCATTACCCAGTTCCACCGGGAGCGGGCCGGCGACCCGGACTATCTGGACGATCTGGAGCTGCTGGAGTACGACGTGCTCTACGGCGACAGGACCTCCTACGGCGGTGAGAATCCCTACATGCCCAAAGGTATGCGGATGGGCACCGAAGAGATCAGGATCGATAACGTATGGTATGCCGGAGGCCTTCTCGTGGTGGAGGGCAGCGGCTTCACGGACTGGAGCGTGATCACCGTGGACGGCGACGAGTGCGACACCAGGCTCACCGGCACCAAGCTGGTGTCGGAGGTGCGGGAACCGGAAAGCGGGGAGGAGATCGCCGTGGAGCAGATAGGCGGCGACAAGACCACCCTGTCAGTCACCGCCCCGTGGATCTACGGATAAAAAAGCGCAAAAAAAGCGCCGGAGAACACATCTCCGGCGCTTTTTATATATAAAACGCTTTACAGCGTGTCCATATACCGGCAGGCGGCCACGGCGGCCACGGCCCCGTCGCCCACTGCGGTGGTAAGCTGCCGCACGGTCTTGCTGCGGCAGTCCCCGGCCACGAAAACGCCGGGGGTGGCGGTGAGACAGTCCTCGCCGGAGTCGATGTAGCCGTAATCGTTGAGGCCGGCCACGTCGGCGAAAGCGTCGTTCTCCGGGATGAGGCCCACGGCCACGAAGACGCCGGTGCAGGCTATATCCGCCGCGGAGCCGTCGGCGGTATGCTCCACGGTGATGCCGGTGAGGGTTTCGCCGTCTTTGATAAAGCTTTTGACGACGGCGCCGGTGACGGCGGAGACGTTGGGCTTTGAAAGAAGCTGGTCCCGGAGCCGCTCCTCGCCGGTGAAGAAGTCAAGGTTCTGAACCATGACCACCTTCTCGCACACCTCGGAAAGGAGCATGGCCTCCTGCAGGGCGGAGTTGCCGCCGCCGATGACGGCCACGGTCTGCCCCTTGTAGAAGTCGCCGTCGCACACGGCGCAGAAGGATACGCCGCTGCCCACAAGCTCCTGCTCACCGGGCACGCCAAGCATGCGGTGCTTCACGCCCACGGCGATCACCACGGTCTTGCCCTCATAGGTGTTGCCGTCCTCGGTAAGGACACGGCGGATGGCGCCGTCGACCTCTATCTTCACGGCGGTCTCTATCTCGATATCGGCGCCCTGGGCGATTATCTGCTCCATGAGGCTGTCGGCAAACTCCGTGCCGCTCATGCTCATGGTGCCGGGGTAGTTCTCCACCTTGGGGGAGTAGGTTATCTGTCCGCCGAAGCCGGTCTTTTCCATGACCAGCACGGTCTTGTTGTTTCGCAGGGCGTACAGCGCCGCGGTCATGCCCGCAGGCCCGCCGCCGATGACTATCATATCGTAAAGCATATACTAACCTCAAAACAGAAGCGGAGATGTGATCTCCGCTTCTGATATTCAATACGCAAAATGTGTGCCCAGCGAAGCGGGCCGCATTTTGAGACGTTCCGCCGGTCAGACCGCCTTGTCCGCCTTCTCCTCGGACAGGAACTTCTTGATCTCGGCCACGTTGTAGTATTTCACGAAATCCTCGCCGTCGGTGATGACCAGGGTGGGGGCGCCCTTGACGCCGTACATGTTCACCAGGTCGAGATTTTCCTCGGCGATGAGCTCCTCATACCCGAAGCCGGCCTTCTCCATCATGGTCTTGACCGCCTTGCAGTTGGGGCAGGTCTTTCTGGTGAAGAGGATGGCACGGGTGGCGTTCTCCACCTCGGCGCTGTCCTCGGCGGCCTTGTTTCTGTCGGCCATGAGGGCGGCGGTGCGCTTGGCCACGTCCAGATGGGAGCGGCCGATGTCGTAGACCTTTCTGTCCTTGAACTCCTGGCTCTTGCCCACGTTCCAGTTCTGCACGGGGCGGTAGTAGCCGGTGATGCGGCTGTAGACCTCGGTGCGCTCGTGGCAGTGGGGGCACTCATAGACCTCGCCGGTCAGATAGCCGTGGTTCTTGCACACGGAGTAGGTGGGGGACAGGGTGTAGTAGGGCAGCTTGTAGTTCTCGGCGATCTTCCGTACGAGGGTGGCGGCCGCCTCCCAGTCCGGCAGCTTCTCGCCCAGGAAGGCGTGGAACACGGTGCCGGAGGGGTAGAGGGTCTGCAGCTCGTCCTGGATGTCCAGAGCGGAGAAGATGTCCTCGGTGTAGCCCACGGGCAGGTGAGAGGAGTTCGTGTAGTACGGAGTTCCGTTCTCGTTCGCCGGGATGATGTCGGGATACTGCTCCTTGTCGGGCTTCGCGAAGCGGTGGGTCGTGGATTCGGCCGGGGTC